>JAEORI010000120.1 GCA_016840965.1 Candidatus Thorarchaeota archaeon
ATCAATGAGAACAGACAGGAAAATCGCTACACCATAGAGTGGGAATAACTTCAATGAAACCTTGGCATCAATAAAACCTCCCTCAACAAAGCTACTTCCGCCTGTGAACATGGTGAACATGAGATACAAAACGCCGAAGATTATCAGAAGCATCCAATCGTCAAATGAAAAGTCTGAAATCCAAACCTGAAAGACAAAAAGTATTATTACAAGTGGGACGGTCACTTGTGCCATCGCCTTGCCGGTTGCTGGTTCTAGAGTAATCACCAAAAGAGTGAGAAGCACTCCTAATATCATCAAACCATAGAATGGGTTGATGAGCAGGAGTGGCATGACCATACTCAATGCTGAGAACATGATCATGACCACGACGATTTTTATCCAAGCATCCATCTTTCTTCCTCCTACTCATAGGTCAAAGTAACTACTCTTCAGTTCCTTTGTCCTTCGGTAGTCTTAGTCCTCCAGTCCCCGCTGATAATGCTACAGATGTTCCAGCTGCCATTCCGACTTCAGGGAGGTTTGTGGGGACCATAATAATCAGGTTGGCGTTCTTTGAGATTTCCTGCATGATGTTCCATTGACGAAGCATGAAACCTACACTCGACTCTTCATAGATTCTAGCTGCTTTCAGCATATTCTCTGACGCCTCAAGCTCGGCTGTGGCTAGAGTAATTCGAGCTCTCCGCTCTCTCTCTGCCTGAGCTTCTCGACTCATTGCATCCTGAAGTGCTGATGGAATCACTACGTCTCGAATTTCAACACTGGTAACTTTTACACCCCAATGTTCTGTTTTCTCATCAATGAGCTCCTGGAGATGTCCTGCAATCTGATCTCTCTCAGATAGTAACTGGTCAAGAGTCACCTTTCCTGTTGTTTCTCTAAGAGTTGTTTGAGCCGCTAGCTCAACAGCAACTGTATATCTCTCAACACTGAGAATTGCCTTTTCAACCTCTATGACACGGAAGTACATTACAGCATCAACGACGACTGGCACGTTATCTTTCGTGAGAGACCTTTCTGTCTTGAACGCATATGTAAGGAGCCTGAGTGAGACTTTCATAGCTACTTTATCTAGAATGGGTGTAACCCAGATCACTCCTGGTCCTCGAATATGTTTGAACTTTCCAAGTCTGAGGATAGCAACACGCTCCCACTCTTTCATCACCTTAATTCCACTTGCGACGAACATTAGGATGAAGAACGCGAGCACGATTACTAGCATCATCATCAAATATGAATCCCATATGAACTGCAATTTTTGTTTGCTCCTTCCTTCCACCTACATGAGTGTAGACGAATGGTCGAAAAGAGTCCGAAGACCCTGTTCCTGTTAGACATTTTGCTTGAACTCTTAAGAAGCTTCGTCTCGGTGTATTAAAAATGGAAGGTGTCGGAGGAATTCCCGTTTTTCCTCCGACTGATTGAGTTCTAAACGCCTCCAATTCTTTCGTGCGAGCTAGATTTCATCCTCACTCAATTCAAGCAATTCATACTTTCCGATTCGTGATAATGGTAGTCCAAAATCTACTCTTGAGAGTCCTTCAACCAAAGCATAAATTATGAATGCGATAATTATCGATCCGATAATTCGCTCAAATGCATAAAGTAGAATTGCTACTTCAAAGAATCCTACAATTAGTTCTAACCCATAAAGAGGGGGAAGGTACCATCCTCCAATTGCAGATCCTACAGCTTGATCTAATGTTACAGCAACGAGACAGAATATCCAGATGCTTGCAAACATTTTCCATCTATGTGTATCAACTCTAAGGTTTAATGGGCTGATCAACATCGTAGATATTTCTGGGACTACGAACAATAGCGATAATATAAATGCAATAATATGGAACCAGATGAAAGCTGGGACTGCCACACCTACTGGGCTAATTAGGTATATACCCATGGATAGAATGAAGAATATTGGTACGCTGATTCTAATTTTTGTTCTCATTGCACCTGCCGCAAATGCTCCTGCAGCTGTAGCTAATACAGTCAACGGCCCTACAACTGCAATGCTGGAATTGATAAGCATCGCAATTAGTGAACCAATTAATACTGCAATCACTCCAAAAAATGGTCCTAAGAGAAACCCGACAATAGGTGCAGAAACAAGACCAAAGGATATCTCTCCTCCTCCCCCAACACTAAGATTGAATGGAATCAACGTTATTACTAGATGCATGGCTCCAAATATTCCTGTAAGAGCCCAAGGGTAAGCAATAGAACGCGTGAACTCTGTCATTCTCACCACCATTTAGTGTAGTTTAGTAAACTACATAGGTAGGATTGTACACTCATTTGGCATAAAAAACCACTATTTGAAGATGTTGGGAATGATTAACACTGGTGAGTCTGAACCGTTATGGCCATATCTACTCTTTCTACCTGTAGAAAATGAGATGCGTGACGAATTTATTCGATCTGTGCTTGCATCTCGATTAGCCCGAAGCGTGTTATCCAGTTTTGATGAAACAGGTCGGGTGCTACAGCGAAACTTGATAGAGAATCTTCCTCATTCGAACAAAAGTATCTTGGCGTACTTGAAAACTCTTGGGCACTTTGGCTTAATAACAACAGGAACAACAGTTCACCATGGAAAGCGTGTTGTTTACCATGAATTAACAAAGAATGGGTGGGGCTTGGCAAGATTCTATTTTGAAGGATTACCATCAGATGTCGAGCAGCTGACATCTTTCTTACTCGAGGATTACCTAATTAGATTGACAACAATCTATCGTGAGGAAGGTATATCAGAATCGGCCCTTTTTGATATTTTTGCACGCACTAGAGCAAAGGCGATTCTTGATGGGTCTAAAAAATACTCCAATCCTGATTTTGTTCTCTTTGGCGCTTCAGCATTCTACACATTGATTGATTGTGAAACAATGCCGGGAGTGGGAGGAATATCAAGTTGCAGTTATCCGGTTAGACATTCCGGAGGTCCAACAGTTGAATTAGCTCTTTCGCTGGCAAATGAGGGTTTTAAAACTGTGCTCGTTTCATCAGTCGGAAATGATATTGATGGTTGGAACATTATCACTAATCTGATTCAAGGAAATGTAGATGTCCATCATATCATTGTTGATGATCAGAAGCAAACCAACCAAACTCTTGTAGTTAATATTCCGGAAGGCTCTCGTGAGTTTGTTGGTGTGAGTCCACTAACTTCTCTTTCTATTACATCACCTCAGCAGGTGCCTTGGCGGATTATTGAAAAAACGAAATCCGTGTATATTGGCGAAGTGTTCGTTGAAGTCGCCTCATCAATAGCTGCGAATGCAAAAGCGCAAAATATTCCTGTCTTCTATATGTGCTCAGTTCCATTTTGGGAGCTCGGTTTCAAACGACTAAAACCTGTTCTAACTCAGGTTGATATTTTACTAATATCTAACCAAGCTTGGAGATATCTTAGGAAATCACACAAACCCGATCCCATCAAGAAGATACAGAATCTTACAGATGCAAAAATTATCATCAGAGAAACTTCTGACAAATATTGCATTATTGAAAACGAACAAGTTCAACAGATAGAGAGCAATAAAAATACTAATGAGATTTCTGAATGGTTCATCAGCGGTCTTATGCAGGAGATATCTAAAGGGTCGAACCTTTTCCAGGCAGTACAACATGCTCTCAAATTCGAGAATAAAAGATTAGCTACTTGATGAAGCCGCAATCCAGAAAAAGAGTCCGCCTAGAATCCAGACAAATAGACCTGCACCTAAAACTATACCAAGTGTTGCTCCCATGCCTGATGAACCAAGATTCACATGCATGTTCGTGAAGCTCTTGAAGCCTCCAACGTATTTCGTTTCATAGTTGCAGTGAAACTCTTTGTCAGTTACAGCTCCACAGATTTCACAAACGAATCTGTTCTGGAGGACAGCTCCAAAGAGGCTGTCAAGATTGCAGCCAATAAATGCTGTTAAGACTGAGAGTGGAACAAGTACTATCAGTTGTTCAATGGTTGTTACAGTTGGAACAAGACCTGGTGCTAGTATGGCAAATATGAGTACTAGAACGCCAATGAAGAGTCCCGCAAATAATGCGACTCCTTCTCCAAGAAGTGAAATCGCCCCAATTGTTCCACGAGGTACTTTCCTTCTTAGGTTTGTTATAAGACGAGGCTTACTTTTACTGAACACACCAATTTCGCTTGCTAATGTATCTGCACTAGTGGTAGCTACAGCTCCAATATAGGCACCAAACATTAGGAATGGCCATCCTGCTGCAGCAAGCTCTGGAAACAAACCAGTAACATACATCCCCACTGAAAACATCATAGGAATAATGCCACTTCCAAAGACATTTTTCCATGATCTCTTTCCTTTACCCTCTTGCGCGAGATTTTGTTTTGCTTTCTCCTTATACTTCACTTTTGTAGCTAAACCTGCACTCATGAAGAAAAATAGGATAATAATGAAAGACACAACACCTCCAGTGTACCAGATAGTGAACCCAACAACAAATGCACTAATCAAGCCTGATATATCTACAAAATGAAGCTTGTAGGCTAGGGCTCCAAAAAATGTCATAACCAATAATCCGGAAACAGCCGGATGAGTGAGCATATCAAGCATTCACATCACATCCAATGAGTATCATGTATTTCAAATATTAGCCATATCAGTTGAGATCGCTGTTGAATGTTCTATGAGTATATATCATATCCTAGTATTCGGGTCTAATTACCAATCTGCGGCACAAACTTTGCATTTATAGCTTTGCCTTGTGGATTTGCATTTTCCTCCACTTTTTAGGCAATATAATGTTTTTCCTATAAATATCGGCATTTGTCGAATCATATTTACACGAATTATTAATCGGCAAAGGTCGTAATTCCTGAATGTATCAAAATCAGCACTCATAGATTTTCCTTGCTTTGTTAAAGAGATAAGAGTATTTTACAGCCATATAATAATTGACACTCAGTAAACTGTAAACTGTTTTTTGATTAATTCCACAGCTCTCGCCGGGAGAGGTCGTCCTGATTGCAAGATTACTGCATCGACATAATACCCTGTAACAACATCAATTGGTGGTGTTACCCAATTGACTTTAACCACATTTGTCTTTGAATCTGAATCTGGTAATGGAATCTCGAACTCTTTGATAATATCCCTCTTTGACATGATTCTAATAATCAAAGCAAGATTTTCTATCTTCTTTCTCATGCTTTCAATATTGGCAATTATCTCAACAGAAGATAATCTGGCAACGAGACCTGGAATCTCATCTCCGGTTTCATTCCTTATGGAAAATTCAATCTTGAATAATGAACTCTCAATTGCTTTGATTTTGAATCTCTGTTTCTTCTCATATGACTTAGTTCCACATCTGATTGTTGCTCGCATATGCGCAGTACTCATCTCAGCACTTAATGGAATTCTAACTGGAAGTGGGAACAGTCTTTCCTTTCCTGATTCAAGATCTAGCTCTTGATTCAGGAGTTCTCTATTACCACCAATTGATTCAAACTCAACGGTGAGAAGGCACTTCAACTTCTTCTCTATACTACTAAGTATTTTGAGTGTAGGTTGAATCAATTCATCAGGTTCTGTATAATTGGGGAGACCTATGAACTCAATTTGAGCGATGTCCTTATGTGGCCCTCCCATTAAATCAATCACTGTTGACCTCTTATCAACTTCAATACCTGCAAAATTCAATGTAGCTATCAAGGTGACGGAACGATGATCTGCATTCATACGAGGCGCGGGGATAGTTACTGGACCAAATGCTAGTGAGAGGTTCTTGCTCTGTTTAACTGATTGGGTTAAAACATGATGTTCGTCACCATCTGGAAAAATGAGCGTGATATTGAGGACTGCTGGTTCTCCTAATTCTGTATTCCTTCTAATTCTCAACCAACCTGTGACCTTACCACCGATATGTGATCGTTGAGGAACTCTAAGTGAATCTATATTGACTCTCGTGGTTATTTGTTCTATCCGAAATCTATCAGATTCAGCTAATGCAATGATATTTCCTTTCTCTTTTAGCGATGCTTTGATTATTCCTGATCTATCAGCTGGACTCTCAAAAACCATAACTGGTATTTTCCATAGAAAACCTAAAGCTCCCGTCTTGTACTCTTCGTCGAGAAACTCTTCAATTAGATACGTTCGTCCAGAATCACTACTGAATTCTAATAATAGTCGAGTATTTACTCCTGTTTTGCGCTCAAGATTAGTAACTAGGATGTCTCCGGAAATGGTTTCCCCAACAGCATATTCGCCTTTCAGATCAGTGTTCATGATAATTTGTGGTCCCCTTTTTACGAAACCGACATAGAATGGTTTTGAAACAGATTCTGCAATCTCAGTTCCCTTTTCGTTAAATAGACTGATTTGCAATATGCATCTCTCAACACCATCAGAAGCGCCTGATGGAATTAGAATAGGCAGGAATTTAGTGTTGTCGAATCTGGTGATATCTCCGCTCTCTACTTGCAGCATGTCCTGAGATGTGATAAGGACTTTCTCCATGTTCGGTGCGATGACACTTATATGGCATTGAACCCTTGTTTGCGAAGGATAGTTCGTTTCTATCTGCCCATCAAAAATTACAGGTGTTTTGCCATCTGCAAACTGTGTTGTTGTCCTTGGTTTGATTGATGTTCTCATCCAATACATAGTGATTGTAGTTGTAAGATTCACGAGTCTGCCAACAAAACCAACTTCTGCTATGATGTTATATGCGGCGATATTTTTCTTGGTCTTGAATAATACATCGGAAACATGGATTTCTCCGTTATCTATAGTTGGTATTGTTAACACATTTCTCTCAATGACATTTCTTTCGGAATCCTCAATTGAGTATGAGATTGAAATATCTTCAAGTTGCCTGCCCGTTGTGTTTTTTACTAGGAAGCTGAACTGAACGTCCTGACCTGCAAAGACTCTATCAGCATTGATAATAATTTCAGGCTCGAGTCCTTTCCACCAACATAACCAAGTTGGAAGGTGAGGTGTTCCCTCGAATGGATCATATAACCAATTTGTACTACATTCTCTAGTTACTTCTGATAGTTGTTTCAAAAGAACTACCATATTATTGTCGGATTTTGCATAGACCTCTAGTTGGAAGTCGGCACTTGTGGTTCGAGGTTCGATATATTCGCTTCCAAAAACAGAAACTAGAAGTGCTTGGATAAAGGGATTTTCAACAACATGTAGCTCTTCAAGTTCATCCTTAATTAGATACAGCATGGATACTACTGCATCACCCAGGAACCTGTTTCTCTTTCTTTCATCAATTTGTCCATCATCTGTAATTTGTTGATTGTATATCTTGGTGTAAAATGACCCCTTGACTTCTTCTCCTGGTCGAAACGGGCCCCAGAGTCCTGCTGACAACGCAGCCTCTCTATTGGCCGCTAGAGTCTTAGGTCCTACATCTGGTATTGATTCTCCTTTTTCGACCATCTTCTTAGCCTTGAGAGCCAATGCTTGAAGAAGTAAAGCTAAACCTATACGTCGTGGGATTGACAATTGAGTGTCGAAAACTCGGATCTCGATAGTCCCAAAATCGGTGAACGGATACATATCGACCATGCGAGCATAGCTTCGGTTTACATGGCGAGCAAATGATTCTCTATCAGTCCCACGAAGATATGGGATTAATTCAAACTCGTTGGTTGGTCCCATTTGCGTTGTATTTCTAAACAATCTGATAGACCTTTTACAGCGTGGCGCCCTCACTCGTCCATCTTCAGATATTGATATCTCATCACTTGGTTTCTTATTCTCAAATGGCGAGTTGACTGATAGTGCGATGAGATGAGGAAGGAAATTCCTTATCATGTTGTAGACTGCTATCTTTGTCTTCTCATCTGTCTTGGAACCAAGGATATGATGATGTTCTCCAAATGAAAGATTTCTCAAGTATTCCTGAGTAGGGTTTAGTCCTGTAGAAATTAGGATAGCTTTCGCATCGCTGGGGAGCGATTCTTGTGAGATTGCAATTAGTGTCTGAATCCACCAAGCAAGTTCTTCGAGTGTAGTACAAGGTGGGGTAGCAATTTCGAGAATCCATGTCAAACTTGTAACATTGGGGTCATGACCCAAAAGTGTGTATTCTTTTATTTGCCCATTCGGATCTTCATATGAAACTACAATTCTTGATCCCCTCTCTCCCTCTTCCGTTTGAGCTGATTGTTTGTATTTTTTCTTGACTGATTCTACAGTTGAAACGCGAATCTTTTTTTCTAATAATCCCTTGGCGTTAGAGACTATTCCATCAAAGATTTGGAGGATGTCTTCTCCTCGTATCCATGTTCCATCCTTTCGTATAACTTGGAGCTCTACTTCTATTCCATGAGGGAAGGGAATCTTCATCTCTGAGTTATCAACAATTGAGCTCATTTCATCCACCTAGAAAGAAGCAAGAGTATTAAGAATCTGAATAACTAAGGAACTATTCTCAACTATCTGGCGAGTAAGTGTTAGCTCAACTACCATGAGATTACATTTTTTATCAAATGATTTCACAATTTCATATGATAACGGACCTCCACCAAATTCACCATTATCTCTGATTACTTTAAGACCAAGTTTCTCCAAATCTTTTTCCAACTTGGATAATCGAAGGTGGTTGCCTGACACATATCTACTTCCTCTAATGACTATCATCTCTTTTTCAAGCGGAGCAGGAAGTTCTGCCCATCTCAAATTGATTATATATTCGAGGCTTTGTTTTCTGTCCTCCGCAAGTAACATGTTCAATATACTTTCAACGGTTATTGGAGATTCGCTCCGGTCGCCTGATTTGATTAAAGCTGGAATACCGCGTCCTCTTCCACTTTCTGTGAGTATCTTTTCCAGAGGGTCCCCTTGTATCAGTCCCGTAGGGACACATACAATGCCTTTTGATACACCTTGAATAAACTCTCCACTTGAAGCGAAATCACTCACTTCTAATTTGTGCTCGATAGGCTGCAATGCTATGTTCAAGTTTGAAATGGTTGTGAGTAAATCTTGTAAGATGCTCTCTGTACGCTCAAGTTCCTTGAGAAGACTCCTCTGACTTTTTGATCTACTCATATGTTGGAACCACTCTTTGGAAATTCACCAATAGCAGTGAATGAGATTGAATCGTTATTATATTTATTAGTTCAACAGAATCTCACTGCTCCGCGATAAGCTCAAGTAATTCAGATATTTTCTCCCGAAGTTCCTTCAATCGATACCATGTAGATTCTCGTCCTCTTTGTTCCAATAATTTCTGAATCAGAAAATTGTAATCCATCCCCGCCAGGTCTCCAAGAAGGACCATTGCTTTTTCAGACGTGAAATGCGATTCATTGACTCTGCCATCTCTGAATCTTTTGATAAGAGGTAGGAGTGCGTTTTCCGCAGAATCGACTTTAATCAATGCTTGTCTAAAGAAATTCTTTGGGTCTTTTATTGCATATCCCCCCACGATTGGTGTCATGGCAATTCCAAGTGAGCCCTTGAATAATTCATCTAAACTATCTTGTGCATCCTTGAAATGTTCATCAGCGTTGACTAAACATTTCCTGATTGCTCGGAGAATTCTTGGTCTATCTTCAGCCTCACTCAAGACCTCACCTCAATATTACTTATAAAATATGGAAACGGGCCGCCTATCGCAGCTCCCATTATTCATATTCATTACACTCACAATTGGGCTTCAGGTAGCTCTCCGGCAAAATGACATGCTACAAAATGATTGTTACCCATATCCCTGTCTTCAGGCACTTCTCTTACGCAAATCTCTTGTGCATATTGACATCTTGGGTGGAAGCGACATCCAGATGGTACATTTATTGGGCTAGGAGGCTCTCCCTTAAGTGACTCAACTCTTCTTTTTACTGTTGGATCGCCAGATGGAACAGCTGAAAGAAGTGCTCGAGTATAAGGATGCAATGGACTGAATGCTACATCATGAGCAGGACCTATTTCCAATATTTTTCCTAGATACATAATACCAATTCTGTCTGCGATGTATGTAGCTACTGCAAGATCGTGCGTTATGAATAAGTATGTAAGACCAAGTTCTTCTCTTAAGGTGAGTAATAGGTTTAGAATCTCCGCACGAATTGATACATCTAGCATTGATACTGGTTCGTCAGCAACCATGAACTCTGGGTGTAGAATTAGAGCTCTGGCTACTGAAATTCTCTGTCGCTGTCCGCCTGAGAGTTCATGCGGAAACCTGTCAATATAATCTTCAGCAGGAGTTAGCGCAACACTTTCCAATGATTCGAGAACTCTCTGACGTCTTTGACTCGGAGTAAGTGGAATTTTATGAACAAGTAGTGGCTCTTCTACGATATTGAAGATGCTTTGTTTAGGATTCAGTGATTCATATGGGTCCTGGAATGTAATCTGCATCCGTTTCCTCAGTTCTTTGATTTCGTTGCGGTCCAAGGTGGCCAGGTTTTGACCTGCATAAACGATATCACCATCTGTGGGGATTTCGAGATGAAGTACACATCTACCTGTTGTTGTTTTACCACATCCACTCTCCCCCGCAAGTACTAGGACTTCTCCCTTTATGATATCAAAGGTTACTCCATCCACAGCCTTCACAAACAACTCTTGTTTGTATAAAAGGGAGGACAGAAATCCAGTATTCACTGGAAACCATTTACGCATGTTCTTCACAGAAATCAAAGTTTCTCCGTCTTTGATGTCCACGGAACCCTGTAGAACTTTTAACTTATCAACTGTCATCATTGATCACTCCAAATCTATCTCCATCTCTCCCTTGAGTTGTTCCGCAAAATGACAGGCCACAAACCTATCCGGTTCAATCTCATCAAATGGTGGATCTTCCTTCGAACAGATATCCTGTGCGTATGGACATCGTGGATGGAACCGGCACCCTGATGGAGGTTCAATGAGATCCGGTGGTGAACCAGGAATTGAGGTGAGTTTCTTTTTCTCTGCTTTTACCATACTCGGAATTGCTCCGACCAGACCCGTAGCATATGGATGAACAGGCTCTTTGAAAACTGATACCACATCTGCAAGTTCTGCTATCTTACCAGCATACATGATTGCTGTCTTGTCACAGGTTTCAGCAATTACACTCAAGTCATGCGTAATAAGAATGAGCGACAGACCAAGATCTTTCTGTAACTTCTGCATGAGCTTTAGAATTTGAGCTTGAATCGTGACATCTAGTGCTGTGGTTGGTTCATCTGCAATTACGAGATCCGGATTGCATGCCAGTGCCATGGCAATCATAGCTCTCTGACGCATTCCACCTGAGAATTCATGAGGATAGTTGTGAATACGACTAGGATCAAGACCGACCATCTCAAAAAGCTTAGCACAGCGGTCAAGAGCTTCTTCCTCGGTTACGTTTTCATGCATTAGAATTGCTTCAGCAATTTGTTCTCCTATCTCAAAAACTGGATTCAATGCATTCATTGCACCTTGGAATACGATAGCTACATTCTTCCAACGGATGTCTCGCATCTCCTTTGCGCTCTTCCGAATTAAGTCATCACCCTTAAAGAACACATTTCCACCAAGAATGTTTGCAGCAGGTGGTAGAAGCTGCATTATCGAGTATGCAAGACTACTTTTTCCGCAACCAGATTCGCCTGCGAGTCCTATCGATTCTCCTGGTTCTAATGTGAGAGACACATCATCGACTGCTTTCACCAAGCCTTTCTGAGTCTTATAATACATTCTCAGATTCCGAATATCGAGCAGGGGCATGTTTATACACTCCATCGAGCCTTCAATGGCTCTGGGCGTGGAATCACCTCACCCTATTGGGGTATCGTTGCCAGTTGGTTGGCTTAAATATGTTGCTTTCAAAGACATATCTCAGTGGATTGAGAACAGATGTTTAATCACAATTGTGAATTATTCTTGATAACTAAATTCACCTGATTGGAAAAAGTAAAAGGCGTTATATTTCAAATCTAGTTTGATGATTGCAATGTCTGCTATACGATCCTTTCCAAGAACTAGAAATGAACCTCGAAAACGAATTCTACTAATTCCCATTACTCTAATTGTGGTTGGTTATTTGATGCTGGTTCAATGGTGGATTTTTAGTTTACTACCTCTTCAGTTCTTTGGTGCTATTCTCGCTTTAACAGGTGTAATGTCTGTTTTCCTAGTTGGAATGCTCTTTGGCGATTTGTGGGCGGCACATAGACGGACCAAACAGATAATCAAATCTCGGGAGGAGCAGGGTCTACCTACTGAACGTGATGAAGATATGATTGAGGATCCATTTGAAGAAACTCTTAATGGAGACTAAATCTCTCATTTGCATATCCGAACTATTTCTGCTACCCGAACCAATTGCTTTTTTAGGGCAACTTTGAGGTTTTCAAATATTAGACAGGATAATGGCAAATTCATTTCAATGTTTGAGAGATTGTACTTTCTTGTATTGAGTGAATTGCTCTTTCATCGGAGGATTAGATTTGTCAAAATCGGATAAAGGCTGGAGAGATAGTAACTGGTATCATAGTCTATCCAATTTCTTACGAGAATACCGCAAGCATAAGATTGGAATTATTGGACTGACAATTATGTCTGTTTTCATCGCGACAGCTGTATTTGCACCATATTTGGGGACATTGGATCCAAACCCACTGAAGACGATTGCTCCTTCTTACTTAGCACCATCCTGGATGAGCGTTTTTGATCCGCAGGGTGTTGTTACAGATAATTATCTAGATAAATCGGATTTAAACCAAGAACCGTATATGCATGTCAATGGAGAAAGTGGTGAGTTTAGTACAGCATATAAGCAGGCTACTGAACCTGGCGAAACTAGTCATGTTAACTTAACTTGGCAGCACACAGCTGGCGTGCATTTGGACTACCTTGGCCCAGATCCTGGAATGTCCTACCCCGATTATAATGACTTTGTCTACTTTGATCAGTCTTTTGATTGGCAATGGAATGGTATGCCTAGTGCTGTCAACTTATCATTTTTCATTAACACTTACCGGACAGGTGATTTTGCTGAAGGCGCTCGACCCTACAATAACAAGATGTTCCGGATTTATGTATGGATGGTTACCCCTGCAGGTGACTGGATTAGAGTATATTCGACGGATGATGACACATACTCAGAGTCCCTTCAAGTACGTCGTGTTCCTTTCACATATCTTAATGTTAGAGATACTTTTCGAGGTATGATTACTGTAAATGGGACACAACCTTTTGTAAACGACACGGTCAAAGTTCGTGTCGGACTGGCTCCGCTCAGGAACTTTGAAAGTTATGGTGGTATAATTCCGTGGGAAGAGTATACGGGCAGTGTCACAGTTATGGCTACAGGTGTTCAACTGACTGCCTATGGAGGCTACTTTGGCGCACTTGGGACTACATTCTGGGGTGCAGATGCCTATTCACAGATAGTATATGGAAGTCGGGTTTCACTTATGATTGGAATTCTAGCAACAGGTCTCTCAACCATTGTGGGGGTGATAGTTGGGCTTGTCGCGGGATACTACGGTGGGAAAGTTGATGAGGTTCTTATGCGCTTTGTCGATTTTCTGTTGGTTATCCCCTCTTTACCGCTAATGATGGTATTAGCCATTTTCCTTGGAAAATCCACATTTAATATCATAGTAGTAATAGCTATACTAGGTTGGACGGGGACTGCGAGGTTGATACGATCTCAGGTTCTTGCTGAGAAGAATAAAGCATATGTTGAATCCGCAAGAGCGATTGGTGCTACTGACACGTATATTATGTTCAGACATGTTCTACCGAATGTGACACCGATCCTCTTCGCAAATATCACACTTGGTGTGGTAGGAGCAATCTTAGCTGAGGCTGGGTTATCATTCCTTGGTCTGACTGACATTGAAGAACCCAGTTGGGGAAGAATGCTTGCGGACGCTCAAAATGGAGCAGCTTTTATCAGAGGTGCTTGGTGGGTAGTTGTGTTCCCTGGCCTTATGATAACTCTCCTCTCTCTATCCTTCACTTTCGTGGGTCACACGCTTGATCAAGTGCTAAATCCAAGATTACGAGAGAGATAGGTGATCCTCATGGGAAATGGGAGTGTGGCTTTTTTGCCTCCCTCCCCTTTCTCTTCTTCCACTCGTCAGCCTTGAACATTACTTTTATAAGTCATGGACTTCCTCAATGTGCATCAGTACTTAGTATCGCTATGTACTAACATTATTGGAGTATCAAGAAATGGGACTTCGCGAGTATGTAATAAGACGCAGCGTCTACATGTTTCTTCTAATAGTAGCTGTAGTATGCTTCAACTTCTTCCTATTCAGACTCCCAACATTCTTCTTTGGGGCTAATCCAATCAGTCTGATGCTCAGTGATGAGCTTCGTCGTAACCTGACTCAAGACCTCTTGGAACAAATGTATGCCAACTTTGGACTAGTAATGAATCCTGACATATTTGACTGGATCTATATGTTCTGGCGTTATCTTGTTAGTATGTTCACTGGGAACTTTGGAGTTTCATTTCTGACAAAAAGGCCAGTAATGGAGTCAATTGTTGAGCGTTTGCCCAACACATTGTTGCTGATGGGCACATCCTCAATGGTTGCTATTCTTCTTGGCATCTGGACTGGTGTCAAGGTAGCATCTGACCCGGGTTCAAAGAAAGATATCGGTGCAGTCACTGTGGCACTCTTTGTTTATGCACTGCCTGTCTTCTGGCTAGGTATGATACTTCTCTTGGTCTTTGGCTATATGCTCCCGCTATGGACTGAAGCAACGTTTGGTGTTGCTATTGGATTCCCACAGTTTGGAACTATCAGTTATGAGGTTTGGGAGGTGGCAAGAACAAGTCCATTTGGTGCCTTAATAGTAGCTGGTGACGTGCTTCATCACTTGATCTTACCTATGCTAACTTTAGGTGTCGGTGGCTATGGTGGCTATTTCTTCTATATGCGCAACAATCTCATAGATGTTATGACTGAAGACTATATCCTAACCGCCAGAGCAAAAGGTCTTGATGAGAATCAGGTGCTTTACAAACATGGCATGAAAAACGCAATGCTGCCAATGGTGACTGTTATCGCATTGACCTTTGGATTTCTGATAAATGGTGCAACACTAACAGAAACAGTCTTCACGTGGCGAGGGTTGGGACGGTTTATTTTCGAGAGCTTGGTAGCACTAGATTTCCCTGTGGTTCAAGCAATCTTCATGATCATCGCAATCACTGCCATTCTAGCAAACTTTGTGGCTGATTTGCTATATGGTGTGCTTGATCCACGAATCAAATACGGATGATTCTTTGAGGGAGCTCATAGCTCCCCCTCTCTTCTTTTTCAGAAACATCGAATGAATAATTGAATCTTTAAGACTCTGTTTATACAATTCAGATGTGTGCACGCACGTACACAACGGTTACGAAATACGTAACCCTTTTATTTATCTCACGCATGTGGACTACATCCGATTTCGACTCGGAATATAAAGGAGATAGAGAGAATATGAATACTAATAGGAGAACTCGTCTTCTAGCTATCACCTTCGTCACAGCTTTTATGTTTATGGCGCTCTCGCCAGCACTTGGCGGTGCCCAACCCATAGTGACACTTGCTGACCTGAACATAGGTCCATTTGTTGACAAAGTTGTGTTCAAAGTGATTGCCACAGAGGACAACATGATCCTAGCTATGCAAAGTGGGGCAGTTGACCTACATGATAGTTTTATTGAACCAACAACTATCCCCATCTTTGATGCTGATCCTAATATTGAAATTAGCGAAAACATCCTTCGTAATGGATATGGCCATATTGTAATGAACAATGCAAAATCTCCCATGAACTGGACTGAATTCCGCAGAGCTTTTGCTTTGGCTTTTGATAAGACAAGAGTCCAGACAGAGGTCTTCCAGGGCTTGAGTAAATTGCACGATTCGCTTGTTGTCTACACAAATGACCTCTTCTGCATTGAAGACGACCTTCCATACCATTACTACCTACCTCAGGTTCCAGAAGGTAACCAGTTATTGAATGATACAGGATTTGGTTTTGATCCTGTCACGGGATATCGTACAGATCCGAATGGTAATCCAATCTCAATCGAGATTGCTTATTCACCATCTTCACCCGCGATTGCTGGTGGTACTGCCCAAATTGGTGTTGATGCTCTCCGAGCACTACACATTGAAGCTGTCACAAACCAAGCAGACTTCAATACATATAGCTCAAACCTAGATCAGCATGGTGACTATGACATGATTTTCTACGCCACCATCTTCTACGGCAAGACCCTAGATTATCTAGTACAGAGATATGGCTCGGAATACGCAACTGTACCCTACCAGAATCCCTCTAACTTCAGGAACGAAACTGTTGACGGAATTCTAGATGAAATTCTGGCTGCAACAACCTATGAAGAGGCTTATGATGCATGTGCAGAGTTCCAGTTGGTAATGCAGGAACAAGTGCCAATTTTGATTACCTATGAGAACTATTATCTCCAAGGTTATAGAACCGACAAGTTCACAGGTCTCATCTCTGACAAAGGTAGATACCTTAACAGCAAATGGAACCTGCAGAGAATACACAAGCTCGATGGCACATATGGTGAAACCCTTTCCCTGAGAATTGGTCAAGAGCCAGACACCTTCAATATCTTCACATCGAACTCTGGATATACTTCGAATATCATAAGCACAATGTACTCTCCTCTGTATGACTTCGGTCCTGACCTGGATCCATATCCAGTACTTGCAGAGGGTTATCTCGAGGAAACCCATGATACCAATGCAGCGGTCCCAGTCGGACACCACAGGTTCACTTTTGACATCATTCAGAACGCAACCTGGAGCGACGGAGTTAAACTCACTGCTGAGGATGTTGCATTCACATTCAACTACCTCTTGGAAACTCTTCCATTGGGTAATCCTAGTGGTGCATCCTTTGCTGATGCTAATCTGTTTGCTGTTTATGCTCCATCAACCTACAAGGTTGTTGTAGAGTTTGCAACAGTAAGCTACTGGAACTTTGGTGTAGCTGCATACAACTATATCATTCCAAAGCACATCTTCGAACCTGGTGCTGGCATCGGCTATGAAGGATGGAACACCTGGAATCCAGCGTTCAATCCTGAAGATCCATTTGTCACCTGCGGTCCATTCAAGTTCACTGATATGGAAGCTGGAGAGTTCTACGAAGTTACAGTCGATCCACTATGGGCTTACTTGCCTGAAGATCGATTTGCTACACCAACCACAACTCCAACTGGTACTGAACCCACTACTCCACCACCCGACTTCACCTTAGCTATCGTAGCTGGTGCGGTTGGCGCTGCAGTAGTGATTCTCGTTGGTGGTTTCGTATTACTAAGACAGAAGTAGTTTGCAATCAAAGGGGACAGATTGTCCCCTCTTCTCTTATTTTTACTTATCAACTGTTTGAATTAAAGTACTTTATATCAGAAGAGTACAAATTGCGTGAAAGAGAGTTTCTTTAATGTATTCTAATTGCTTGGCAACGAAGGGATTCATTGATGAAACTTGATAGAAAAAGACTTGAAGTCATTCTAATCTCAACTGTTCCTCTTATTATTGGTGCTGGACTAGCTGTGCTTATTAGTACATCCGGAGAACTTGGAGACATTCTATCTTGGAATTCACAGGTCATTTCGATAACAGACATTGCTGTTCAGGCTATTGTATCAACGGGCTTAGGATCACTTGTTGTGGTTTCTCTCTTCTTTACAATTCAAAGGCAAGGACCTAGGACAAGAAGGACGATTATCGCGTTTATTGTATCTCCTGTTCTGACTGTATCTTTCTATATTATTGGCCAATCTTTATTCCTCATAATCATAAAAGGAGCAAATGATTCAATCTGGCCTAGTATTCTTGCCATTGCATCTCTAGGAATTCTTCTCATGTCTTTTTCCTTTATTATGATGGACTCAGTTCCTTCATATATCAGGAATTTCTTTGTTGCTTTCTATGGAAGTGTTTTTGGGACTTTCCTTGGAGTTATTTTCCTTACTGCAAGTATGTTCGTACTAGTGGTCTCAGTCGTTCTAGAAGACTATCTACTCACAAGGTTCTCTCCAATTGCTGAATCGGCTTATCTAATTGACACTCCTGGTTCCGATCCTTTTGATTTCACAAGAATTCAGTCAAAGACTGCAGCAGTGGGCGTTGGAGATTATATAGCGTTCTCCCTCATTTCCGCTCATTCCTTGATCTTCTTTCCATTTCATGTCTGGATAATGTCTATTTTACTAGCAATCTTTGGAATAACTATCAACATGACTGTAATCGCTCGTGAAAATGAAATATTGCCTGGAATTCCTCTTCCTGCAATTCTAGCTCTATTCCCGTGGATTGTTCATTTGATATCGTTGCCATTGTTAGTCTGAGAGGATTGCTGCGCGAAGCAAAAGGAACATATTGCTATATTCAGCGCTTTCAATTGTGATCTGAAGTGATTTCGAGTGATCGCGCTCAAAACGTCATTGTTTCATTTGTTATAATTACAGCAGTTGTAAGTTCAGTCCTTCTAGTTGGGAATGCTAATTACTACAGTGGTAGCTATGTTTTGGCTGGAAGATTGGAAGTAAGTATTGTAGACACTATTGTAAGTGATTTAGCTCCGGCCAATGATTCGATTTATCCTGTTCTAGCGTTCACCATCAATTTTCGCACTGATTCACCAATTGAAGGAAATGTTCAGCTGACTGCTATTTATGCATCTGTTTTTCTTAATGATGATCTTCTCTCTTATACTCCGTTCAGTAGAGATATTTCAAATGACGCTAAACGATTACTTCATCCAGCATACAATTCTAACTTTACTCTAGCGACTAGAATCAATTCAAACACAGATAGAACCACTATTCTTCAAGCTGATAGTAGTGAAACGTGGAATTGGTATCTAAATTTAAGGTACGAGTTCATTACATTTAATGAGCCACGATCGCTCGCGCGGATATATCTCTCATTCAATTGGACTGATTCTACGACAGTAATCTACTATTAATAATGTAAATCACTACATTCCCTGTTGTGTTCAATTATTATGTTAGGCTAGATCGTTCTTGAGTCTACTAATTCGGTCGTTTGATGCAGCATCTACTTTACGAATTTGAGCTAATTCCACAGACACTAAATCGAGATATAATGTTAAAGCCAACATTTCTTCCAGTACGCTTGAACTGCTGGTGCTTAGACGAACTGAGGAGTATCCTTCTTCCCCATAGAGTGAAGTTGTGATATTCATCCTCTTCTTAATTCTTTCATCCTCATATGCACTTCTGAGAAACACAGGAAGTATTTTGAATTCATTCTCATTAATGAAACTCTCAATCTCATTATGATTTGCTTCAGGTATTTCAGAATAGAATGCTATAGTTTTAGCATTTTCATTCATCTGGCACTTTGCTCTATATGCTACGGGAACTAGGTGTCTTGAACCAATGAAAATTGGAATATTCCCTGACAATTCTTGAGCAAACCCCTTGGGCGATAATGACGAATTTTCCCAGTCCATCATCTTTCTTGAAAGCGAATTTGCGATGTCCGTCAACTCTGTTGGTTTTAGACCCAAAAGACATTCAACAAGATTCAAGACAGCAGGAAATATTAGAGGAAACGCAGCTCTTGGTCGATAACCTCCAGGAACTTTCACTTTACCAAGGCTGTTACCTCTCGAGAGAAGTTCTCCTCCAGAGGCTATGACGAAACAAGGACAATTACGTTTGATTGTATGATTATATGCTGCTAAAGTTTCCTCTGTATTTCCGCTATAACTAGTTGCTAGTGCGACCCAGTTTGAGTCTACATATGCTGGAAGTTCATATTCCCGAGCTACCAATATTGGAACCGATGCGGAACTACGAGTTAGTGCTTGAACATAGAGCCCTGCAATTGCACTTCCACCCATTCCCAATAGTATGATGCCATTTATGCCTTCATCTCCTAACCGAAAACAAGTATCTTGAATTTCATAGTCTATCTTGAATTGTGTTAGAAGATTTGGGAAATTTCTTACAACACTATACATATCAGTCATATCTACCTCAGTCAAGTTGCACACGCCTGAAGAACAAGAATATCTTTTGCCTATAAGGTAATTTCCCTGCAGTGCAAACAACAAGGACAAGACTAATCTGCATGATTTCTGGTTCTCATCGTAAACCTCAAGGATAGTAACTTGAAAATGGGTATTTTGAAAACAATAGCTGTGAAAGGTGTAATTCCTGCTGGAAACAAGGTCAAGGAGCTACGAAGCAACTTATTCCGCTTGATAACTGAAATGCCTTTTGTATTGGAAAAACGATTTGGTGCAGAAGGACTTGATGCTATTTCTGAGATATTCCAACATCTTGGAGAGCAGGATGCAATTACAATTACAAACCAACTCGGATTAGGTGATACCCTCAATGACGCAGTTGATGCATGGATTCTAATCGGCCATATCATGGGATCAAAGATGAATGTGACATGGGAGAATGATAATCGTGCTATCACTGAACATCCATATTGCCCTCAATATGAGGAATTTAAGAGAAAAGGGAAACTCTATTGTGAGTATACATGTTGGCCATATGTAGGAACAGTTGGGGCAATGATTGCTCCAGGAGTAGAAATGGAAATTCTCCGACCAGCAGACATGAACAAATCTTGCAGAAAAGCATTAGTTTACACCCTTTCTAAAGACGAGTGAGTTGTCTAATGTCTGAACCTGTAGAATTCGTATCTGAAGGATACAAACTTCATGGAATTCTTTCACGTAATGGTTCCACAAACAAAAGTGGTGTTGTCTTTTTGCATCCACACCCTCTTTATGGAGGAGATATGGAAAACCATGTATTGACAACCTTAGAACAAGTTTTCCTTGAGCAGAAATTTGTTACACTACGCTTTAACTTTCGAGGGACTCCATCTACCCCTCAAGGATATTCAGGAATTAGTAGTGCTATAATAGACGCCTTGAATGCAATCATGTTTCTAGAATCTCATACTAATGTTATTGATATTGGACTAGTTGGGTACTCTTTTGGTGCTTCCACCGCATTGAGGTTGGCTTTGGTAAAATCCCCCTCGTTTCTTGTTTCTCTTAGTGCATCAAGATTACTTGTTTCTGAAGGTGGTTTCGATATTGGGCAACTCTCGAATATTGAATGTCCGATTCTTTTGTTTCATGGTACATCTGATCAAATGATTCCTTATAATGATTTGAAAAAGCTAGCAGAAATCATCAAAGTTGAACCTGGTAACTGCGTGTTCTTAGAACGAGAGGGTCATTTTTACCAGAGAACCATGCCTCTAGTTGCATCAACAACTTATGCTTTTATTAAGAAACTATATCACATATAATCAATGAAGATAAGGGTATCCTTAAGTAGCGGATTTTTTGCTCTCGAGTTGGTAGACTACTGATGTTGAAAGCTTTGGTGTTCGATATGGATGGTACAATAACCCATCTCACCCTCCCTCTTGAGGATATGAGAAAAGACACCAAGAACTATTATATCGCAATGGGATTGCCTCCTGAGCTTATAGAACCCGCTGACGGTATATCCAGTACAACTGAGAAGGCTAGGGATTATTTTTTGAACAATGGTGTTTCACAAAAAGACTGGGAACACATGGAATCTGATGTTGATAATATTCTAAGTCAGCATGAAGGATTTGCTGCTGCAACAGCGACTCTAATTGAGGGGTCTCTAGACATTGTGAAGAATCTTCGTAAATTGGGATTGGGACTAGCAATTCTCACAAATAATGGCAGACCCGCACTTGATAAAATTATGAAACAGTTACCATTGCAGGAGAATTTCGATATAATTCAGACTCGACACGAATCCCCGCGACCAAAACCTTTCCCAGATGGTCTTTTGAAAGTAGCATCTGATCTGGGAGTATTCCCAAACGAAATTGTATATGTTGGTGATGCGTTAATCGATGCTGCAGCAGCCA
>JAEORI010000121.1 GCA_016840965.1 Candidatus Thorarchaeota archaeon
GACTTCAGGTCCTGAGCGAGTCGTCGTATGAGGATATTAGCAGGAATATCATAGACTGTGGGCATATGTCAGTCACCAATCTCATTGAGAACAGGTCACCTCATCCAAGTTCGGCGAGCAACCTATCTCAAAAGGCTGAACCCACCGTCTAGAGTCCACATAAAAGGTTGTCGTTGTGTTTCAGCTGAGTTAACTCGATTATACGCTTAAGCGGCGTTTACCCTTGTATATTACAGAGGTATTCCCACGCAAACCTGCAAATGTAGCTCCACTTCGCTCACAAAGTTGACCAATGACTGCATATTTGTCAGAATCTTCTGTGATAGCACTACGAAGTATTCGGACTTTGATGTATTTGTGTTTCTTGAGTAGCCTCTTAGCCTCCTCAATAACACTATCTGATACTCCCGCCTTGCCAATCTGCATCATTGCTGGCTCTTGCCAAGCAATCTTTATCCTATTCTGGTCCACATCCGCAGTCATGTAAATCGGTTCTGCAGCTCTGGAGTTGCTGATTAATCTATGTGTCTGACAGAGATGTTAAACATGGTATCGTTTCATTGTTCCGCAATTGGTGCAGGTCACGACAACATGTTTGGTCCTATTATGCCTCATTCTGACCCTGCATGTTCTCCCTGGTACAAGAATGGTACCACAGGACTTGCAAATTCTTCTATTGATCTGACGTGGCAACTTTGTCCTTGTCCTCTGCGCAATCCTCCTAGCGCTGAGCATCTTCTGTCTAGCTAAATCCAGTTTGTCAGTTTCAATATCTTTCCTTGCCAGGTCCCAGAGAATTTCCACCCTTGCTTGAGTAAGACGTCGTGTCTTTACCTTTGGATTTGCTCTTCTCGGCATTGGACAGTCTCTCTGGTTTCATATCAGTGGTCAAACTGCTTAAATCGTTCGTGTTGGACAATTCTTTTGGAGACCCTCAATGTTACATATTATACTCTTGGACTGCGCACTTGAGCTAGTACCCAGAGAGATAACTAGTTTGAAACAAATTCAGAAACATGCGACAAGACGTGGCAAAAAACCCTCAGAATTACTTCTTGACCAGACACATCATGGCGAATCCATGACCAAAATATCTCAGAATGAACGTCGAGGGCGACCAGATATCACATTTCTTAGTCTGATGTCAATTCTTGAAACACCTCTATGTAAGGAAGGTCTTCTCAGCATACATCTACATCTTCAGGATGGACGAATAGTTGAGGTGAACCCAGATGTCAGATTGCCCCGTAACTACGATCGATTTGTCGGATTGATGGAACAACTCCTTCTCATGGGTCGTGTCCCTCCGCAAGGTGAACCTTTACTGCATTTTGTTGAGATGTCGCTTGAAGGCTTGATATCGAAATTAAAAACCATCGCAACAAACGTGATGCCCCTCCTAGCAATTGAGAAGGGACAAAAAACATCAGTTGAAACTCTAAGAACTCTCCTTCCCAACAATCAATCAATTCCTGTAATCGCAGGTATCGGAGCATATCCTCATGGAGCCCTCTCAGAAGAGATCGTCACCTTGTTTGACACGCATATAGAACTTGACAGAGAGGTCATGATGGCTTGGCATGTTTGCTCTGAGTTGTTGTGGACATATTCACTAAGTATTGGAGTCATAAAAAATCGATACTCTGTTACCTGAAAACGGTTGGTCATATTCATCTAGTTGTTCTCGCTTACCCATTATTGATAGTATTATTGCTAAAAGAATCATCAGCACTCCAGCAACTACAGTGGGGATATTTGAAAATGGATCACCTATTGGATCAGTGCCAGTATAACCTCCAATTACAACTGCGAGTATCCCTAGTATGAAAAGCATGTGCACAGCATTGCGAAACCGATTTATCATATCCACATACTCGGACTGAGTATCATTCATATAGACAATTACGAATTTGTAAAATTTCCGCAGCACCTGAACAATATCCTTAAATCAACACCTCGAGTGATTTGCTCCGCAGCGGCCATAGTCTAGCCTGGTTAGGATTGAAGCCTTCCAAGCTTCCGAGGCGGGTTCAAATCCCGCTGGCCGCACCACTCTTCAAATTCTCCTTAGTTCGATAGCGCAATCCTTTTGTTTGGACCAGTTAGAAGCCACAGAAGACGAGGCATCCACATGGAATCACTCATTCACAACGGCATTCTTGTCATCGAACCACCTCCACCACGTGGGCTTTCAATTAGAGTCAGAGATAGAGAGATCACCCTTTCACAACTTCAAGAAGAAATGGCTGTAGCATGGGTCAAGAAACTTGGTACACTATACGTTGAGGACCCTTTTTTTGCCGAGAACTTCATGACCGATTTTAGCAAAGCCTTGGGGGTTGAGCCTGTTCTGAATGTGGATGAAGTTGACTTCAGTGAAGTCATTGATATCGTAGAGGAAGAGCGTGCTGTCAAGGAAAACATGACATCTGAGGAGAAGAAGGCAGCACGCGAAGAACGAAAGGCTCTCAGTGAACAGCTGAAGGAACAATATGGCTATGCTCTTGTCGATGGCGAGAGAATGGAGCTTGGAAACTATCAGACTGAACCATCTGGCATCTTCATGGGGCGTGGAGAGCACCCTCTGAGAGGACGTTGGAAACAAGGTGCAACAAAGAAGGACATCACACTCAACATAAGTCCAGATGGAGCTTCAGCTTTGAAGGATGAGTGGGGTGAACTTGTATGGGCTCCTGACACCATGTGGATTGCGAAATGGACTGATGAACTGACTGGAAAAGTGAAGTACATCTGGCTTCACGATAGCACTCCTATCAAGCAAGAACGAGAGGCTGCGAAATTCGATAGTGCACTAAGAGTCGAGTATAGAATCGATGAAATTCGTGAACATATCAAGGATGGACTGAGTTCCAACAAGCTTCAGAGAAGAATGGTTGCAGCTGCATGTTACTTGATAGATCATCTAAGTCTACGAGTCGGGGATGAGAAGGACCCGGAGGAGGCTGACACGGTAGGTGCCACTACACTCAGAGTTGAGCACTTGACTTTCCGTGAAACTTCAGTAGTTTTCGATTTTCTAGGAAAGGACAGCGTACGGTGGCACAAAGAA
>JAEORI010000122.1 GCA_016840965.1 Candidatus Thorarchaeota archaeon
AAGTAATGAAAGTGTTAACAGTGATATCTACAATATTCATCCCTCTTACTTTGATTGCCAGTATATATGGAATGAATTTTAGCTTCATGCCTGAATTGAATATTCCTTGGAGCTATCCTCTATTGTTGATTATGATGGCTTTTCTAGGAACCACTCTAGCAATCTATTTCAGGCGAAAGAGATGGATTTAGTATGATAGCTATCCCATGACTTTGTTAGACAATATCATCAGGAAGATAAATCACAAAACTGCATTCTAAATCTCCTTGAAGAACAGACTTGACCATATCATACTCCAGAGGTTGATTGAGCGCAGCTTCCCAAGGCATTTTGGTGAATCCTCCACTACAATGGCAGAAGTTTACTGATACGTCGATATTATCATCAAGGATTGAATCGCGAGCCCATGCACAATGACATGCATAGTAGCGCTTCATTTGCTCATCAGTTTCCTTGAGGTATTCCTGTACCATGTATGGAATCTTAGTATGATAGATAGTATTTCCTCTTTTTTCACCACTCAAAACATCAGGACGACTCTTCACAAATTCAACAACATCATCAGTGATGTACTGGTTGAAAAACAATGTACCTTTATCCCTGTGTTTTTCTAATTCTTCTATTGCATTCTTTCTTTTCTGCTTCAAATACTCATCAACACTGCCAGCCTTCAGGAATTTCTCTCGCTCTCCTTTTCTGTAGTCGCGTGGTAGACCATGAGCAACATCCGTCAAAATCTTCTTACATTCTGAAGAGTCAAGGACCTTTTCCATCCTCTCCACTATCTCTCGAGTGAATTTCATCTTCTCGGTGTTTGGCATTCCTAATGGAGGTAGTTCTTCCCTCGAAAGAATCTCATCACGTTTCATTTCGCCAGCATGTTCTCCAAGTCTTTCATAGAGAACATTCATCACTTCGCCTCCATCAAGTATCGCAATAACTGGTAAGAATAGGTCCATGTTCTTGATGAAATATGCATATCGAGATAACGCAGCAAAACTAAGATAGGTATTCAATCCCTCTTCAATCAGGACCTCTGAGAAATTAGTGAATTCATCTGCCGATGCAGTATCAAGGGTTTTTCCAAACCGCTTCAAGAATTCTTCAAATCTCTCTACCATCTTTGTATTTTCAACAACCTCTTCTTCAGGGATGGGTTGATTTCTATCAGTCAGGTATCTACGAAATCCATCCTTGTCCATTATTCCCACACTCGTTCAATCTTTCCATTAGTCGTTTATCAAACGCGAGGTGAGCGCAAGAATGCTAATGGCATGACATTCACTCGGGAATCCCGAGTAGCCCCTTGGCGCCAATACAGAGTATTACCCAGTTAATACAGGTGCTTAACTATCCCAGTAAGTACGAATTATTGGTGTATTCGAGAAATGAAAGCATTAGAAACCAAGATTAAGCATGCTTTAGAAAATAAAGGGATCAAGTGTCAGTCAGTCTATAAGATGCCTGATCCTGATGAAACCCGTGTACTTGTTGCTTTCAATTCAAAAGATAATAAAAAACTCACAATAAGAAAAATTGAGGCCGCTCTATCCTCTCTTGATGTTGGAGAATTCAAAGTGCCACAAGATTTTCAGCGTCTTAGCTCAGCATTCCTACATATTGAGATCACTCTGGGAGCACGGACTGAGAAATCCGTCTTTCCTGCATCAATGTAGGATATTTCTCTCATCGTTTCTCTTATCAGCAGTAACAGTACAGTATAGACTATGAATCTCGACCTGAAAGACCGAACTTTCCTAGTGACAGCAGCCTCTCGGGGTCTCGGTTTTAGTGTTGCAAAATCGCTCACAAATGAAGAAGCTGAAGTAATAATCTGTGGACGCGATGAAGAATCCTTGAAGAAAGCTACCAAGGCTCTTGGCAAGTCAGCTCATTACTATGTCACAGACCTATCAAAGAAGGAGGATGTGACAAAACTCGTAAAGAACATCACAGCTGATACTGAACGCATTGATGGACTTTTTGTCAACGCAGGAGGACCTCCGCCTGGTACCTTCTCCAACCTATCAGATGATGATTGGAAAAGGGCAATTGATCTAACTCTTATGAGTGCGGTTTGGCTTACAAGAGAAGCTCTCCCTCTTCTCAAGATGTCTAACTCTCCATCAATTCTATACAGCACTTCAATCTCAGTTAAACAACCAATTGATAATCTACTGCTTTCAAATGCAATTCGACCTGCTGTAATTGGAATGATGCGAACACTTGCTACCGAACTTGCTCCTGACAACATCCGTGTGAATGCAATTTGTCCGGGTTATATCTCTACAGAACGAACGGAACAACTCATGGCTGCTTCTGAATCTGGAGCCGAGAATATCAATGCAAAAATACCACTTGGTCGCATGGGCAAACCGGAAGAGTTCGGACCAGTATGTGCTTTTCTTCTAAGTCCTGTCGCTAGCTATATCCATGGGGCACTTTTGCTTGTGGACGGAGGTCTATATCAAGGGATGATGTAAGTCCGGCTCAAAGATGGATGTCCGTAGAGTCAAACTCTCCGCTTCTTGCAAGTGCAATATTGGCGTAATTGCGAACCTGCTCATCCTGATGCTTCAAAAGGTCTGTCAACGCTGGAATAGCTGGTGGATATGGCGAAACTCCAATTGCCCAAGCTGCAACCCGGAGCACTTCAATATCTTCCGAACCAAGTAGTTCTGTAATTGCTCTGAGAATGATTTCAGATCTTCTTTCAACCACCAAACGTATCATCCGAACCTGTTCCTTAGGAGTCACTCTTGTTATTACATCAGCTAATCCTTGCAAAGCCTTAGTATCATCCATATCTCTAAGTCCGCGAATTGCCCAGTCTCTTACCCCTTCAGATTCATCTTCGAGTGCTGCAAGAAGACAATTGATTGATTCGGGTATTCCCATATTGCTCAGAGCCCATGCACCAGACACTCTTATCTCAACATTAGAATCTCCCAAAAGAGCACAGAGTGTTCCTAATGTTTCATCATCGTCAACTCTTGTCAGAGCAAAGATGGCCTCCTTTCTCAGGTTCACATCTTCATGCAAATCACGTGCTGTTTTTCTTAAAACCCTCCCATAATTTCCTGGATCCGTACTACCTAGTATGTGAACCGCCCATTTTCTAACCTCAAACTCTTCTTCTTCATTTGAAAGAATTTCAACTAGTTGAGGATTAAAAGAATCAATTCTGGTTCTATAAGCAGCTTGTAACCCCCTCACCCTGATGCGTGCGTTTGAATCTGTGATTACACGTTCAATTACTCGAATCACTAGTTTTGGATTTAGGAGGTCAATCAAGTCAATTATGTGCTGCTTGACTTGCATTCTATCATCTATTGTGCCTGTGAAAATGGAATCAAGGACATTATCGAAATCATGTGGATGGGTATTGATGTATTCTGCAACCTCTTTTCGTCTGCCTGTTGTTCCAATGTCAGCCAAGAGTTCCAACACATTTGTCACAAGTTAAGCTTTCAGTTTCTCCCTTAGTTACCTTTCGCCACTGTGCAATATTATAGCTCTAGTAGATTTTGAAAGCCTCAGCATGAGTCAGCTTGAATGATTCTTTATTCGGATCAAATCTGAGAACAGAGTGATAAGCTGCCATTTGAAGTGCAATCGCATTAGGAATAACTTGCGCCAATGGGTGTCCCAATCCCAGCTTCTCATCAGTATAGAGATGATATGCTCTCATTTTGAGAGAATTCTTGAGTACGCTCATAAAGACATCATCTGATGAATTAACAGGGCTTTTTGTGATTAATACAGCACTCTCGTTGTCATTGACCGAGAGATTGTAATGGTGCCGAAAGTCCTCTCTAATAGCTGCAAATCCTTTCAAGACAGAATATTCGTTAAATTTCATCATGCCTATCTGGGCTGCAACATAGTTTGGCCCCTCAGATATGAGATATATGGGAACATTGGGACTAGTAAGTTGGGAGATGGTAGTTCCCTCCTTTTCTGCCCAAGTCATCATTGTCTTTCCGATACCTTTCAATTGTTCAATACTCTGGTGAAGACCATCATCAAATTTAACATCAATCTGAGAGGAAACAGCTAGGAGATAGGCCATTGCAGCCGTAGTAGGTACAGATGGACTAGTATTATAGGTTTCAACTCCTGATTTGGTGCTCCATACGTAATCTGCTACCTGTGAAGCAGCTCCATTTCGATTGTCAGTTAAAACAACGACTGCTGCACCTTTTGATTTCGCTATCTTTAGAGCCTCTATTGTTGCCAGACTTCTGCCTGATGCGGTTATTCCAATTACAACAGAATCTTTGTCAAGATGTAGATAATCTATCTCATCTGGCGAAACGTAAAGAGCATTGAGTCCAGCCCTTAAGAACACCCACCTACCATAATCAGCAACTGCATATGAGTCACCGCATCCAATCAAGACAATTTTTTCTTTTCTTTTGATTATAGTGGCAGCTGTTTCATCAACAGTTTCAATAGTTCTAGGAATTGCCTTCTCCTGTTTCTTTATTGCGTCATAGCACGTGTTCAAGAATTCTGTCATCAGATGTTCAACCTTTTTCAAAGCATATTGAAGTCAGGAGGCTCCAGTCCATTTAACCTAATCAAACCTGTTAACAAACCTCGATGATGCGTTTCATGATTAGCCATATGAATCAATGCTTTGGCAATAGTAAAACTCACTGTTTGGTTTTCCCAAGCGATGCTCTTAACATGATGCAAATGATTCTCGCTGAGATTCGCTATGAAATTTCTCGTTTCCTCATGAATCTTTGACCAAGTTTCTCTAAT
>JAEORI010000123.1 GCA_016840965.1 Candidatus Thorarchaeota archaeon
AAAAGTAACGAAGACACCCTAGATTCAATTTTCTTTTCCAGAAACAAGGTCTCTGAAGAATGCCTCATAGTCTATTTCAAAGGGAACTCGTAGACCTAATCGGACACGCTTTCCTGCTTGGTCTATCTCAATGTATCCTTGACTCTGAAGCTCACGCAAATCCTCCATTACTCCTCTTAGGCTTTTCTTTCGAAATTCCCGAACACGATCCAATGAAACCCATCCACCTTCTTGGTACGCCAATGTGATCACAATAAGAAGAGTCGCTGCTAACCTGTCAGGAAGTACTGAACCTTCCTCTTTTGGCCGTGGTTGAATCAGGGTGTCAACATAAAATACTCCACCAACCGGATTGTGTTTTATTGTGAGTCCTAAGGGTTCGAGTCTTGAATGCAATTCACCTAGGCGTCTAAACAGAATATCCCTCCCCAAATCCTCAGGAAGTCCAAGGGCATCTAGCATGTCATCAACACCTGCACCGATGGGATTTCCTGATCGAGTTAGGAGTTTCATGAGGATGGCATATTCGTTCATTTATTTCAGCCTGAGGATTTCTCATGACAGGTTTAAAGTATGAGGGTTCCTGAAAAGGAATAGTAGAAACCGCGCCATGGTTCCTTAGATAGTCACAATATGTGACTTCATACTGTGACCCTCAGAAGTGGCTTCGCTATATATACTAAAAATGAGCAGTATTTCTTGTGAAATATCATGGCTTTAGCAACTAACTCACTGAACACATCTGTGCCGAAGAACAAGAAATCAGTCATCAGCACTGACGCAATCTCCTATGCCTACATCTTTGTTACGAGGTGAAGCATTTGGATAATTTTCTGAGAACTGTAAACTGGCTCTTGATTGACCCCATGGTGATCCAAAGTGGTCACCCTGTGGTCAAAGAATTGGTCAGTTATTCTCAGAAACAGCATATTCTGTGACCAGCTAATAGGAGTGTGTGAAATATAATGAAAACACCAAACAACTCTCAACCTTTTCATCTCATTAACGAAACCCGATTCGCACACCTACAAACAACTGAAGCACTGGCGTATGCATACATTACAGTTAGAAGGTGAAGAAATGGCGCTAGCAAAGATCGACGGTATCCCTCGTGCTTGGAACACTGCAAAGGCAATCGCATCTACTGAAGCAATTGCTCGGACCTACTTTAGGAGATGAACCAAATGACCCAAACTGCCACTGAAGAACACAGTAAAGACGAAGATGTCAAGGGATTTAGAGCAGTACTTTCCCATCGTGACTTCTCACTATTGTGGTCTGGTCAACTTGTTTCAAACATAGGTACAGCAATAGCCACTTTGGCACTCATGTTCTATGCTTACGATTTAACTGGTTCTGCAATGGCTATGGCTACGCTCGCAATCGCGGAAACGCTGCCGGTTGTTGCATTTGCTGGTCCTATTGGTGTCTATATCGATCGATGGAATCGAAAAACAATCATGGTCGCTTCTGACATTATTCGCGCACTTACAATACTTCTCATCCCTCTCACAACATACTTTCCCCCATTCTTACCCACAATATATTGGGTATACATTCTTACTTTTATCTTTGCTACCGCAAATGCGTGGTTCTTTCCTGCAAGGAGTGCAGCTATTCCCAATCTCGTTGAAAGTGATGAATTAGTTGCAGCCAACTCTCTATCTCAAATGACATTCCAAGTCGTTCAGTTAGTTATCCCTCCCGTTGGCGGTATTCTTGTTGCACTCCTTGCTCCAAATTATTTCTTAGCGTTTGCAATCAACTCTGTCACTTTCATCTTTTCTGCACTTGCACTTGGCAGCATTGCTACAAGTCTCATTCCGAGAGAATCTATTTTGGACAAAGAGTCACTATTGGTACAAATCAAGCAAGGAGCTCGATATGTAATTGGAAATTCGATTCTATCATTCCTCTTTGTATTTGCAATGCTCCTTGCTATCTCATCTGGTATCCTTAATGCTTTGTTCATGCCCCTTTTGGAAGGTGAGCTTGTCCTCGGCTCAGCTCAGATTGGGCTTGTCTTGAGTGCTGGAGCCGCCTCTGGTGCGATGAGTGCAGTATATTTCAGTCGCAAGAAAAAGATTGACCGACCACTCTATCTTATTGCTTCTGCTGGACTCTTAGCGGGTGTTGCGGTTTTTGCACTTTTACTGTCATTTGATTTAGTAACAGTTATGCTGTCATGGGCGATGATTGGTGCGGTAGATGTCATACTTAACATACCACTGACAGTCCTTATGCAGGAGCTTGTTGAGGATAAACTTCGAGGTCGAGTCTTTGCGCTTCTTAATGTCGCATTCACCGCAGTTCAAGTCGTTGGTATGGGAATTGGAGGTGTTTGGGCTGAAGCGGCTGCAGCAACAGGACCACCGATGATTGGTGCCGCCATTGCACTTGTTCTTGTTTCGCTTCTGGGTTTTGCTGTGGCAGCTAAAATGAATCTCCATGCCTTATTATCAAAATCTAGTGATGAAATAGTAGAAGTTTCAAAGGATATTCAGATCGAGGTCTCTGCTTGATATATCAGAGGAGACCTCTTTGCCTCTCTCTAAGTTGTATCAATTTCTGAAACTGAGGGTTTCCAAATCTCTCGAGTTTTGGGATCATAATGTAATCGTCCCTTTGAAACCAAGATTACAATATAGAGGAAATGCTTCAGAAATACATCAAACTCATCGTTCATCACAACATCATCAAATCGAGTCTTGTCGCCATTAGGAATTGTTGCGAGAAATTCTTCCAAGTCTTCCAGAAAGACTGAGTCTTCAGTTCGGAGCACGAATCCATTTGGCAGTGATGATAATTCAGGAATAGGATCCTCATCTGGTTGACGTGACATTGCATCAATCAACATGACTATTCGATGCAAAGAATCACCAAGAGACTCCTTTTCAAGATGTCCAATTACCACAGGTTGGTTTTGCGACAAAAGCCTTGCAAGGTCTCTCATTGATACTTCCTTTAAGCGACTTACATAAACTTCTGGGGAAGCTAGAACTCGGGCGAGTTCTTGAATACGAGTGACTTTGGAGCTCAATATCTCATTAAGCATCTCATCAATGTCAATCCGACTATCAATCTCTGCAGCTAATTCTTGAAGGTCTCTGTACGCTTGAGTCAATCGTAGTTCAAGAGGGTCAATCTCACCTTCACGCACAGCGTGCACCATGTCAAGGACACTCTTGGCAAGACTCTCACTTCGACTCACGACCCTTCTCTCCTATTGTGCCTTGAATTGTGGACTTTCAATTATAATGGATGGTTCAACACCATTTGGGGAAACCACACCCAATATCTTGTCAGCATGTTTCAATAGATGAGTGCTCTTAGCTGGAGTCAGTAAAATGAACTGACTACGTCGTGATGCATCATGAAATAGACGACTTACCAACTCTGTGTTGGTAGCATCAAGAAATGTGTCAACTTCATCCATTACATAAACAGGTGCTGGATTGAATCTTTGAAGAGCAAGTATCAATCCAATAGCTATTAGAGACCTCTCTCCTCCTGAACCTGCACTGATATCTCCAAAACCTTCTGTCTTTATTCTCGATTTGAATTCCACTCCGTAATTACCATCTCGAATGGCTAGCTCGAATCTGACACTTCCTGGGAATTGCACTCTTCCGAGAACCTCATTCACACCTTTCTCCACTTTTCTAAGTGTTTCATTCATTCCGTTATGATATTGTTCTCTGATGTTGCGCACTGCAGACTCTGCTTCGTCAAGTTCTTCACTCAGCTCAGTTACACGTTCGATTAGCTCAGTAAGTCTACCTTTCAACTGATTCTCTGTGTGTGCTACAGTTTCAGAAACATCCTGATAATCATCAAGAATGTGTCTAAGTCTAATCAGTTCATTCCTTACAATTTCGATATTACGTATATTATCAGGTCGCGTCTTTCCCTGAAGTTCTTGTTCTACCAGTTCTAGGTCATACTCCAAGTTTGTAAGCTGTCTCTTAGTTTGCAAAACCTCAAGCTTACGACTTTTTACAAGTAGATTCAGTTCAACTAATCGTTCACTAAGATTCCGAGTTGCATTTCTGATTTTTGCTAGTTTCTCTTGAATTTCCGCTTGTTTCTTCTTTGTTTCCTCTTTTCCTATACGCATATGTTCAATCTTCTCAATTATAGATGATGCAGCATCTTTTGACTGCTTGATTTCCTGTTTCAAGTCAGTCAAGCTATTGGACAGAATTATCATATTCTCCTTGACTCGTTTGAGTTCTTGCCGTTTAAGTTCCTCATCTTTCTCGGAAGCATGAGCTTTGTTGTCAACCTTTGTCAAGTCTGTTTGCAGGCGACGATGTTTTGTTCTAATTGCAGACTCCTGACCTACAAGTCTGCTCCTCTCAGGAGGCTGAGAGCTATCAAGTTTCCTGAGATTTCTCTCTGCTTTTCCATAATCATTCTGAAGTGCCTTCAACTCATCATCAATGGCTACTATTCTCTCCTGAAGCTCTGGTATGCTTTCGTTTAGCTTTCGCTTTCTTTCCCAGGTAGCGCCCCAGCGTGTCATTTGACTTATAAGATCCAATACTTCCTCTCTTTCATTCGAAAGTGTTTCCAATTTGGTCATTATATCAGTAACTTGCTTACGTGCTATAATGAGCTCCTTCTCCATCTTCACCATCCTAGCATGAAGTGGTGCAGTGGAAACCATCCCTGATGGTTCACTTATTGGGTGGCTGATAATCTGCTCATTCGCAGGAATTGTAACAGAGCCATTTCGAGTCACGCTCCTAAGATTGTGTTTTAGGGCAAGACGTGCTGCCATCTGCGGGCTCTTGACCAGTATAAAATCTCCAAATACTCTTCTTAAGAGCGTCTTTACTTCTTCATCAGCAGTGAGCCTGTCCCATAACCAATCGTCTACCTCTATTTCCTTTGGCAAATCAGGTCTATTCTGTACTCCATCTCTAAGCAGGATTATTGGCGAGGGGGCTTCTTCTTTGATACGTAGCTTAAGCAACAGCTGATAGTCAGATGGATCTGTTGTTACAAATGACAGCGAAAGGTTCCCTGATAGTACTCCTTCCACAGCGGTTGAGATTTCATCATCAGCACTAAAGAGACTAATGAGTGGTCCTTTCACGGTGCTCAAATTATGATCTGCTATCACTTTGGTAAGAATTCTCACAGATTCAGGGATACGTTTTGATGTTTCAGACAGCTTGATTTTAATCTCATCAATATCTTTCTGAAGCTGTGCAAGAAGACTACTATTTCTGAATCTTTCCTCGTTAAGAGAAGCAATCTCTCTTTCTAGCTGAGACTTCCTACTTTCGAGCTCTTTGGCATCTGTTTCTTCAATCTTGTCCCAAACGTGCGACCATTTGCTATCTATTGATTGAAGTTCAGCTTCTTCTATCTGAAGTCTCTCGCGCAGACTTCTCATCAGTAAATCTTTTCCCTCAATTTCAGCTTGAAGCGCTTTGTAATGACCATGCGCCTCTGCCCTTTTAGTATTCCATTCAGCAAAAGCGGCAAGTTCGTCCTGTATTCGAGCGCGCTCTTCCTCTAACTCTTTGATTTCATTCCGCAGCATCTTTTGCTGATCCATATACTGCTCTCTTGCAGTAGATAATCTCTCTAGGTCTTCTTTCAACTTCTCTTCTTTTTGTTTCTCAAGTTTGATATTGTTCTCAAGCTGCCGTATCTCAACAATGTATTTCTTAGAATCCCCTTCAAGTTTAGCAAGGTTTCTCTCTTCCTGATCAATCTTTGCGTCGATTTTACCAATTTCGGAATGCAGACTTGATAATCTAGTTTCTAACTCTGTTCTCTGTTTTTCCTTTTCGGTTATCTGTCCCTCGATTTCTGCTTGTTCTTCAAGAATCCCTACTAGTCCTGACTCCTTCGTTTCAATCTCATTCTTTGCTTCCTGAATTCTCTTAGAAAGGTCCTCATAACTTGCCCAATTCAGTTCTTGTTCTAACTCTCTCTCCTGTGCTTGCAAAGCTCTCTTCTTTTCAAGCCGCGATAAATCTTGTTGAAGTAACTCTAACTCTCGCTCAACTGTTCTTGACTCGGTGAGTGCTGCATCAAGTTTCTGACGACTCTGTATTACTTCGGATTCTTGCAGACTGATTCTATCGCGAAGAATATCAAGTCCTGTTCCCTCTTCAACAAGTCTCCTAACCTCAAAGGGATCCATCTCTCGAATTGCATTGATTCTCTCTTGAGGCATAAAAACAAGCGGATTATCTGTTTCAAGTCCAAGTGAACTAATCATTTGCTTATGTTCAGCTGCCTTGACTCGTTTTCCATCTGCATATGCACGAGGAATGCCATCTCGGTCTATCCGCCTAAGGAATTTTCGACTCTGTCCATTCACTTTTACTTTAATTTCAACTTCTGCAGTACTAGCTCCGTGCCGAATAAAATCACTCCATTTGCTATAGCGGTTCTCTCTTTGGTTTGATGCAAGTGCAAACTTCAATGCATGGAAGATTGATGTCTTCCCTGAACCGTTGGGACCTGCCAAGACAGTGAGACCTTTATCAAACTCAACTGTTCCCTCGTAAAACGAGAGAAAATTTTCTAATCTTATTGATTCGATATTTACTGTAGTTTCACTCATCTATTGTCTTCCCATTATTCTATGAAGTCTATCGCTACTCTTTTTAGCCCTAAGAAGACGCGTAAGTCTGTCTTCGGCTGAACCATTCAGAAGGAAAGAATATCTACTTAGAAACTCGCGATCTTTAACTGATAGAGGTAATCCCTCATTAAGGACTTCTATCACACGTTGAGTTTCAGTGTAATCCTCCCCGACTGCCATAAGGTAAAGCTGATCCAGAAAGTCATCCGGATATTCTTCATTCAGCTTCGAGAATTCAGTAGGCTCAGCACCCCTAGTCTTACGAACTACTGAATTAAAGAACCTCAGGTCACCAAAAGCCGCCACTCTACTGTTTTCAATGAGTTCTTCAACCTTCTCTCTCGATAGCTCCCCACTCTCTTTTGTTTCGCGCATATAGAGACTCATTGCTAAGTGACTCACATCGAGAAAGCCCCAGCCATCTGTCAATTCAGCAATTACTGAAATATCAAGATCTTCTCTTCCTCCCAAGACCTGTTCAAGGATTCGAACTCTGTCATCGAAAGTTGTCCCTTCAACAAAATATGTTCTGTCAAACAAAGAGAGCAAATCTCGCTCAACATTTTCTGGTCTTGTTGTGCCTGCAACAATAATCACTTCGTTCCCACTCCAACCAGTTGCCTTAACTTCTTCTTGTATGATTATTGACTGAACTGAGTTCATTGGAGCAATTGCATCGAGTTTCTCAATATAGAATAGAGATGGCGAGTTTCTCCGAGCGAACTCAAATCCTTCTCTTAGTACACTATGACTCCTTTTGTTCTCGCCAAGAATCCCCTCCAGCTTTAACTGGATAATTTTGATTGGTAGTTCTCGCGCTAGAAAGTAGGGGAATGCACCAAAGTCACTACCGGGTGGTCCAACGAGCAAGACTCTGCCGCCAAATTCCAACCCTTTCTCATCCATTTTGGCTTTTAGGGTATCATATCGTCTAAGTAGTTGAAGGTACTCGGTAGCAAAGGTAACTACAGAGTATTGACTGATTCGTTCAGCTGGTACCTGTTCAGGTGTAGTTAGAGTCACAGTTTCAATGAATTCTCTGTCTTCGCCCAACTTTCTACCCCATGACTGCTGGCTTCTCAGTCGTTCCCCTGAAGGCATATTATGTCTTCGGAGGTGGTATAGTTTCGCGCTGTTCGATATTATCATGATATTCTTGCAGTATCAATCGATTAACACTACCTCTCCAGTATAATTTTGGTCAGAACCCTCTTGTCTGGATTTAATTCGGTGTGAAGTGATTACCCAAAGGGGTACCCCGATGACTAGCCAAATAATAATATCACCAATTGTTGCCATGAGATAATTTGAACTACTAGGATCTAACCAGAGTTGACCCAAGGTCATCATTTTGACTATTGGAAATACTAGAATAAATGCAAAGAATCTCTGAAGTTTCCTTCCATCTACCTTTGAAGCATACTTCGGACCTATGATTCCTCCGATAATCATGCCTGCACCCATTGCTAATCCATAAAACAGGAATGCAAACATGTCTTCAGTTTGGATAAATACATAGTAGTTCATTAATGAACCTGCAGCGGATGTGAAAATCATGGTGAACATCGAGGTTGCAGCTGCGGCTAATATTGGAAAGTTTAGTAAAATGCAAAGTACTGGGACTATGATTGTACCTCCCCCCAAACCCAGAAGTCCAGCTGAAACACCAGCCATGAATGTTGCCATAACTGAGAGTATCAGTCTTTTAATCGATAATTGAGAAAAGCCTGCAGTTTTACTCTCACCAGTTGCTCTGTCTAAATCATATGGTAAAGCCAACAATAATTTCAACGCAATTGGAAAGAGAAGTATCCCAAAGGTCATTCGTAGAAGATGTGCCTCCTCAATAATGGTTCTAATTACAATGCCTGTATAGGTTCCCGGTATGGTTACTATAATGAGTAACAACCCAATTCGTAAATTAATTGGCATAGGCCTTTGCCTATAGTATCCAAAGCTGCTTGTTATTGCAACAAACATTGCTGATAACAAAGAGGCGGCAGAAGCTAGTTCTGCTGTGAGTGCGAAGAGTATTATCAATGCTGGAACCTTGAATGCGCCTCCACTTATTCCAGTCATTGAAGCAATTAGTCCTATTCCAACTGATATGGGTAGAATTGTTATGAATTCGAATATCAGTTGCTCCACACTTATCAGCTCAGATGAGAATATCCTCTCGATGCCCACATTGAATGTTTCCACAATAGGCTACTCTATTCCTTTTGTACCTTGCTAATGAAGGGCATCTTGATACGCGCGGTTCGGTGCAAGGTTCATAACTATTAAGACGGGCAACACCTCGTGGTAGGTGGTTCCAATGAGTAAGAGTGAGAATCTTAGAGAACAAGTAATGAATGTCATGTCTACTGTTGAAAGTAGGGGTCTTTTTGTTCACTCCTCTGACCTTGAAATAAAATATGCTGATCCTAGCTCAAAAAAGTCCGTTTCGACAACTCGATTTCCACTAATTATTGGTGCCTGCGTACTGAATGCACTTGTTCCTAGATCTGCGATGCTACTAGTAGGTGGTCACGGAGGTGGCAAGACAACACTTGTCAAACTATTAGGGCGGATGATGACAGGAAGGTCTCTCGAAGATATTGAAGATGGAATACTTCGAGGGCATCCACAGCTCACGGAGGAAAAGATGGTCGCGACACTGAAACCAGGCCCGCTAATGAAAGAAGGAGTCGAGGTGGTTGTATGGCGTCGGTTTGTCACAGATTTCTGGAAAATCATAGACGAGGTTAACAGACTCACACCTCATGCTCAGAATATTCTTCTTTCACTCCTAGCAGAAGGCGAAGTCAAATATTACGACGAAATCAAGCGGTGTGACGAATATTGCCTCTATGCGACCTTGAATCCTGCTGATTCAGGGACTTTTGATATAGGACCTCCTTTTCTAGATAGATTTGGTATGGCAGTACCTATAACTATGCCAACCGTGAACGATCTGGAACTTATTCTAGCTGCTCGTGATGAACGACTCTTTGGGTTTGATGAATTATGGCAGGTGCCCGCTAGACTTACAGAGGAGAGTCTTCTAACAATCTGGAACTTGGCTGACAAGGTACATGTATCGACGCAAGCTTCGGAATTTATGCGGTCTGTGGTGAGAGAGTTCGGAGCCTGTATTAGAGTTGACAAGAGTCAATCCAGTAGTTTGACAGTAGAAACAGGTCTTTGTGAAGGTTGTCACTTCAACACTGCAAAGAGTGTCTGTAATAAGGCGATAATTCCTCTGAGTGTCCGAGCTGCAAAGGATCTCAATCGATATTCCAAAGCCGCAGCCTGGTTAGTAGGTGCACAGGAAGTTACGGTTGAGATTGTGAAGTCTCTAGCACCTCTAGTCTTTTGGCACCGCACACAGTATGTGAGAGATGAACTTGATAGATCTCCCTATTATGGTGATGTGTTTGCCTATACTACGAATCTTGTAGAGCTAGCTGCATCAAGATTTGCCCAGAGAGAACCAGCAATCGCAATTATGGAGAAACTGAAACAGGGTGATGAGAGTAAAGGTGCTATGGATGAACTAAAAGAAATGGCGAAAAGCGATCTTTTGGTTCGTCTGGACTACACATCTCTAGCTAAAGAGCTGAGAAAGTCTGGATATACAAAAATGGTGAAGGATATTGAAAAGGGGATCAAAGACCGCAATGTAGAGCAACTCACTATGATTTATGACAGTTTGCTCGTTGATACTGAATTCCCAAATAGGAATATGCTTCTGAAGCAAGTTTCAGACGCACTTCATAGACTTACACTGACTCAATTCGCAATAACCTTCGAGCAGTGGGAGGATCTTTGGACAGTAATCAGTCTGCAGTTTCCTAAATTGACATCTATTTTGAAAGAAACCCTAACCCCACCAAAGAGGAAAATCGTGAGAACTGACGGTCTCACCGTTGTTATTTACACAACCGGTGTTTCACCAGACTCTGCAGTCTTTCTTGAGATATCTGGAGGAACTGCTGCGTTAAATCTGAAAAAAGAGATTGAAAAACAGATAGGAAGCTGATTACAATTGTCGAGAGCCTCCTCAGATAGTTCCCAAAACTCTGGGATGATCGAAGTAGCCCAACGTGCTTGGGACCAGGCACTCATCGATTTCTATCACCCCCCACTTCCAGAACCAGAGATAGAAAATCTAGCTGCAGCTGCTAGCTTCTTTTACATTGACTCTGAAAGTTGGACTGTTCATCTCAACACAGCAGGTGTTCCTCTTTATATGGATGCGAATGAAGCTGAGCCATATCTGAGGTCGGTATGCCAGCACGAAATTCAACATTATCTCCTTTGCCCCTATGATGGTGCAATCAATGGATTGATGTTTGCCGCAGCTAGGAAAAAGGTTAATGATGCAACCGCGATGTTTGTTTGCAATCTCTTTGCTGACTTAGTGGTCGATTCAAAACTTTTGAAACAATATTCCACTTTAACACACAACCGTATTACAGCTTCAATTCACGAATCCTCTCTAAGATCGCGAGAACATAACCCATTGTGGATTTTGATTGTTGCTAGTTATCGTGCGATGTGGGGCTTTCCAATTCCTCCCCTAACTAATGTTGACCAATTGACATCTGAAGCGGCCACTGCAATCGTAAGCATTGCACGTAAGTCCATTGACAATGAGAAACGATGGCCAAAAGCGTGTGGAAAAATCGCTGAAATCATAGCAAACTGGATGCCTGAGGTCAACGAGCAACTACCCGGATGTGGTGAATTTGAATCAGGCAAGGGCTTAGAAGGCAATGTAGCACTAGACAGAACTACAATTTTGGTGCCCCTTGATGTCGATGCAATAATGGGCAGTCCAATTGAAGTTAGAAACGGAGATTTAGCTAGAAAATGTCTTCAGAAAGATGCACCTTTCGACTTGAACTCTGAAATGGAAGATTTAGCAATTGAAGTTGAGCAACGCGGTGGCAATCTGGAAGACTTGGAGGGTGTATACATCGCAGCTGGATTTGGCAATCCTCGTGAATCTTGGATTCATTTCTGGTACCGTGCTAAAGCACGAGATCTGATTCATTTTGATGTAAAAGAACGAAAATTCTCTGGTCTTGCACCATTGACCCCTCAAGTCTGGAGAATGGGAGATCCAATTGAAGAATTGGACATAGTTCAATCACTTCAATCCTTTCCCGTCATAATACCAAATATCGCCACTCGCAAATGGTTAAAGGTGTCATCGGAAGGACTTGCTCAATCACATTCTCTGCCAGATATGCTCATTGTAATTGACTCAAGTGGATCGATGACTTGGGGTCTTACTTCTAAAACGATTAGTGGCCCGTATCACACAGCTTTGGTGGCTGCTTTTGCATCGATGGATGTAGCAATGCGGTTAGGTTCGAAGGTAGCAGTGATTAATTTCTCAAGTAGTTGTAAATCAAGCAATTGGTCCACATCCAAGGCTGAGGCTGAACACGTACTTCTTGCTTACCAAGGTGAAGGTACGGTAGCTCCTGTGAACAAAATATCAGAACTATGTAGGACGGCTGAATCGAAAGTAATGGTGCTGCTAATAACCGACGTAGAAATTGCTAACTGGGAAAAATTTGTCGACTCGGTTCACATATTATCAAGACAAGGTCACAAGTTATTCCTGTTTCATATTGGTGCAGGTCGCGGGAAGAAGAGTGTCACTCAACGCATCTTAGAGGAGGCTGGTGCAGTGGTATACCAAATAAAGTCAGCTAAGGATTTGTTAGGTCTAGTTGTAAAGGAAGTACGTAAAACGTATTTGTCATAATTCCAGTTTGTCATATATTGTCCCTCACCCAAATGCTTATTTCAGGCATCCCTTCGCAACCCACGTCACTCGGAATACTCCGAGCTCTCTCGAGGCAGTGATTCCATGTATGAGATCCTCTTCAAAAAGGTCCTGAATCCAGTCACGAAGATGATGGTGGTCGATGCGCCTGAAATCGCCAAGGTGTGCAAACCTGGTCAGTTCGTGATGATACGAGTCAATGAAACTGGAGAACGATTCCCCCTCACAATTGGTGACTTTGACCGTGAGAAGGGTACTATTACTATTGTGTTCCAAGAAGTTGGAAAATCAACTCGCCTTCTTGGGAGTCTAGAGAAAGGTGATAAGATTCTGGATTTTGTCGGTCCCTTAGGTAAGCCTTCGCCAACAGACAAGAAATATGGAACTGTCGTTGCGATAGGTGGGGGTTGTGGGAGCGCCATAGTGTTTCCTGTAGCTAGGGCTTTCAAAGAAGCGGGTAATTATCTAATCACAATAAATGGCGCTAGAAGTATGGATTTACTCCTCTATCGAGATGAGATGGATAAGATAAGTGATGAAACCTATGAAACGACCGATGATGGATCTTGCGGAGTACATGGATTTGTGACAACTGTACTAGCTGACCTCATCTCTAAAGGTCGTCAGATTGACCTTGTCTTTGCAGTGGGGCCAGTTCCCATGATGAAGTTTGTATCTAAGACCACAGTGGCGAAAAAGATACCCACTCTAGTGAGTCTAAACAGCATAATGGTTGATGGGACTGGGATGTGCGGTGCCTGTCGTGTTAATGTCGGTGGACAGATGAAGTTCACCTGTGTTGATGGACCTGAATTCAATGGTCACGAGGTTGACTTCGATGAGCTGATGGGCCGCCTGAATGCGTATGTTGTGCAAGAAGACGCTTCTGAGAAAAAGTGGATTGAAGAACGTGGAGGTGCTGCATAGTGCCTGAGAATGATGATGAAGTCTCTACAAAGAAGCGTGAGAGACCACCTCCGACCAAGAAGGTCCCAATGCCAGAGCAAGACCCATTTGTGAGGAACAAGAACTTCCAAGAAGTAGCCCTTGGATATACAGCTGAACAGGCTGTAGAAGAAGCCAACAAATGTTTACAGTGTCGTAATCCGAAATGTATTGGCGGGTGTCCAGTAGAAGTTCCAATCAAGGAATTCATTGAACTTATCAGAGAAAAGAAGTTCATGGATGCCGCTCTTAAGATCAAAGAAACCAACAGTCTTCCAGCTATCTGTGGTCGTGTTTGTCCTCAAGAAACCCAATGTGAAGCTCCGTGCATTTATGGTATCAGAAATGAACCGATTGCAATTGGTCGCCTTGAACGATTCGTTTCAGACTATGCGCGAGCGCATGGTGAACCATTACCAAAGCTTCCCAAGAAGAATGGAAAAAAAATCGCTGTCATTGGTTCAGGTCCTGCAGGTTTGACCTGTGCTGGGGACCTTGTGAAACTAGGATATGAT
>JAEORI010000124.1 GCA_016840965.1 Candidatus Thorarchaeota archaeon
ACATTTTCTAGACCGTCCGAAAGAGTTCTTCAATTTGAGCAGACTAGCAAAAGAAACTGGACTAGCTCATTCTACAATTCATCGAGTGATGCAACCTCTTGTTGATATGGGACTTGTAAAAGAAATCAAAGCCGGACAGCAGATTCGACTGTTCATTCTTGAAACAGAAGATGAAAGGTCTAAGATTATCTCAGACTTCTATGTCAAGATTAGACCTCATTTAGAAACGAGTTAAGGGTCCTATTGATTCTGATATTTTGATAAAGTAGCCAAAACGGCTATATTGAGATTAAATCTTTCTGCATGATGAGCCGAGGTAGCCAAGCGGTCAACGGCGACGGACTCAAGATCAATCAATTGTCGCCAGACTCTGATGAGGCATCCGTTCTTGTAGGAGTTCGTGGGTTCGAATCCCATCCTCGGCACCATTTCTCAATTATCTTGACCGATAACTGAATTCATGATTGGTCTGATGGATTTTGATGAGTTTGGAAAAAGAGAATTAGTGCTCACGTTGCTTCCAGCGCGAGCACTTCAGACAGAGAGAGTTTGCTACCATCTCTGATGTTAGTGTTCTGACCCTCATGATTTGAGGATTTTCTTAGTGAAGAACGGACATCATTCATCCGAGTCTATCTCCTGAAGTATACACGAGTAATAGCATCAGTACTAATTCTCTGTTCAAAAGAGTCCTTCAAGAATTTCTTCTCAACCTTCGCTAGTGCCATTCTGAGCTTACCTCCGATAGGTGAACGCATGAGTCAGGGCATCAGTGGAAACTGTTGCCTTGTTGTTCTTCAGCACAAATGTGTTCCGTGAGTTAGTTGCTAGAGCCATAATATTTCACAAGAATTAACACTCAAATTGAGTATATATAGCGAAGCCACGTCATAGGGTCACAGGACGAAGTCACAAGTTGTGACTATCAATAAGCGGGTTCAGAGCCATATTGGGAGATACTATTTCTTGAGGAATTTCATGAGTTTCTTCAAAGGGTACGTGTTGATGACATCATCGGGAGTTAGCCAACCGCGACGGGCTTGGTAGACTCCAAATCGCATATTATCAAGTTCCGAGATTGCATGTGCGTCTGTATTGATTGCTATCTTCAGGCCTAGCTTGGTGGCTGTCCGTAGATTACCAGCATTTAGATCCAGTCTCTGTGGATGGGCATTTAGCTCCATGATTACATTGTGTCTTTGTGCTGCTTCAAAGACTCTCTCCAAATCTATCTCGAACTCAGATCGCTTACCAATTAGACGTCCTGTTGGATGGCCCAGTATGTGAATGTACTTGTTTTCCAAAGCATGACACACACGCTCAGTCATAGTGTCTTTTTTGTCCTTCATCCGGCTATGAATAGATACAGTAACAATATCTAACTGTGACAGAACAGCATCTTCAATGTCGAGACTACCATCAGCTAGAATGTCTACCTCAGCACCCTTCAGTATCTTTATCTTCCAGCGACCAGATGCATTGAGTTCATCAATCTCCTCTATTCTCTTCAGAAGGCGATCTTCATCCATGCCATTTGCGATTGTGAGGCTCTTGGTATGGTCAGAAACACAATAGTAATTGTAACCAAGTCCTTCAGCAGCATTCATCATCTCTTCGAGTGTGTTCTTCCCATCTGACTGGTCTGTGTGGCTATGTAGGTCTCCACAAATTTCATCCATTGTTACCAGAGTGGGAAGTTTCCCATTCTGAGCAGCTTCTATCTCACCTTTGTCCTCCCTCAATTCAGGAGGAACATATTGAAGTCCAAGTGCCCTATAGATACCCACTTCATCCTCGCCTGCCACTCTCTTCTTGTCCTTAAACAGACCATATTCATTCAGGCGTAGTCCCATCTTTTGAGCAATTGAACGCAACTTGACGTTATGGTCAACACTCCCGGTGAAGTACTGAAGACCTGCACCAAAACTTTCACTTGGCAGTACTCTGAGATCCACTTGAAGACCGGAATCTAATCGCACGGACGACTTCGTTGGTCCATGAGCAATGACTGCTGCAACTCCTTCTGAGTTGACAAAAGCGTTCATTACGGTTTCAGAGTCTGTTGTCACAACTATGATGTCAAGATCACCAATGGTTTCTCTTCGGCGACGTGTGGAACCAGCAATCGCAAGGTGTTCTATGACTTTCAGCTTGCCAAGCTCGTTCTCAATTCTCTCGGCTATTGAGATAGCATCAGAGAGGAGTGCCCTCTCTCTTCCAGCTCTGACGATTTGAATTCCCTCAATGATTTGTACCTGGGTTTTCGCACCAAGACCTGGCAGGCCTGAGAGCTTCCCATCGTTGGCAGCCTGTTCAAGTGCGTCTATGTCTTTGACACCCAGCTTCTCGTAAACAAGTTTGATTGTCTTTGGACCAACTCCCGGGATTGCGTCAAGTTCTAATACTTTCACTGGAACACGTGTTCTAAGTTCATTTAGAATCTGAACTTCACCAGTTTCAAGATAGTTCTTGATTACTTCTGCGAGACCTTTACCAATTCCAGGGATGTCCATGAGTCCATCACGTTTTGCTACAGCTTCAATATCCTCTCCCAAGGAGGTGATAGATCTCACACCACGATAGTATGCAAGAGGTTTGAAACGGTCTTTGCCCTCGACCTCAAGTAATAGACCAATTTCTTTGAGAATCCGGGCCACTTCAGCATTTCTCGTCATTTCTCATCCTCCTATTCATAGTCATACGGGTTGACTGATCGTACTGCATCTCTCACTGCTATGATGTTCTCTAGTGGCGTATCAACCGTTATGACACACCCAGGAGCTATAATCAAACGGTCAGAACGAGCTTCATCAATTGCTTGGAGTACCTGTTTCTGTGCGTCTTCTGAATTTCCGGTTCTAAAGACTCCATTATAATCAATCCCACCAAGAACTGCTCCCCGAAACCGTTTCTTACCTTGTTTCAATGATAGAGCAGAGGTTTGATCTTCCCAATTAATACCAGCCACTCCGGGTGTTTTAGAAATCTGGTCAAACCTGAGTTCTTCATTTTCTTCTCGTGCATGAAGATGGAGAACAATGAATTTCGTCTTTCCTCTGAGCCGCGTGATGAATTTCAAATCATAAGGGAACACGAATTCTTTGTATTGTTTGTCTGTCACTGACGACTTTGTAGAGTGTTGGGAAGCTAAAAAGATACCATCAGCCCCGGCATCTATTACAGCACTAGCAAAATCAACCATGATGTTGGTGATGATGTCTAGTGCACCCTTCAACACCTCTGGATGTTCATCTGCATATTTCTGCAAGTTCTTGTCGGAGATTTTGTCAGCCACCATTGCAGGATCAAACACAGTAGCCATGGTCGGCACTACACCATGCGCATACTTTTGAATTAATTCGACTGCACGAATCTGTTTCCCAAACTCGCCCGTATTCACATCGAGTGGTTCTAGGGTTTCCCAATCACTGACATCGTTGATTGCTGCGCTAGTTAGGGTCGTTGATCCTGTTATAGCACCGTCATAAATCGCCGCACATCCAAAATCTATACAGGGATAATGACCAAAGAAGGAGATTTTCAGTAGATCATGATTCACTAGTTTATGGAAATCAATCTCTGCCTTAGCAAGACCCTCGGGAGTTCGGTCAACTTCAGGATGATGTTTCCAGAGAGAGATGGGAATCTGTTCGCTAAGATTGCCCAGAAAGGTTTCTTTAATCAGATCATATTTTGACATCGCAAGTCTACCTTCGAAATTAGGAATAATGAGGCTTTCGAAGGGACTAACAGGATTCGTCGCCATCAAACATAAGAGCAGAATAGAACCAGTTGTCCAAGTCTGATTCAACGCTGAGAGGATGTCCTTTGTCAGAATTGACTGCCCTTTTCAATCCCGAGGCAATCCTTAGTCTAGAGGGTATAGATGAGTTAGATAGAATGAGGGCAGAGCCCAACCCGTACTGGAATCGGGCACGACTTGAGGTGACATGGAACCTTCCGGTGATGTCAGGATTACTGAAAAGTCCAAGGATATCTATTCAGCCAATGCGTCGTGCCACACGTGAAGAACTTCTTCTGTTTCATGACCCATCATATATCGAAACACTCGAACTCTTTGGAAACATGGGTACAGCATTCTCTGCACGTTTTGGATTAGATACTAATGAATGTCCTATCTTTCCCGGTGTTGACCGATATGCAAGTTTCATTGTTGGTGGAACTATTGATGCAGTCATGGGAGTCGCTGATGGCAAGTTTGAAGATGCGGTCACATTTTTTGGAGGACTTCATCACGCGTTTGAGAGCCAAGCAGCAGGTTTCTGCTATTACAATGACTGCGTGATTGCAATCAAGAAATACCTCCAAAAATACCCAGGAAAGAAGGTGCTCTATCTTGATACCGATGCCCATCATGGAGATGGGGTGCAACATGCATTCTATAGTGATCCTAATGTCCTGACCATCTCCCTTCATGAGCTGAGCATGGGATTCTTTCCGGGGACAGGTAGAGTGGAAGAAGTAGGCATCGGTGAGGGGAAAGGTTACAATGTAAACATACCACTCCCACCACTCACGGATGATGTCGAGTGGTGGCGAGCGTTCGAGGATGTGGTTGTCCCAATCTGGTTGGCATACAAACCAGATTTCGTGTTCTGGGATGTAGGCGCAGATGGTTATATGAATGACCCACTTACGGACTTGATGCTGACCTATGACACCTATCAGCGAACTTCTAAGACTGTTCGTCAGCTTGTTCATTTAGGGACCAGAAAGTTGGTCGTGACAGGAGGCGGCGGATACAATGCTGTGGCTGCTGCAAAGATTTGGACAATCATATTGGCTGACATCGCAGACATTGCATTGCCACCAACAATTCCTGCAGAATGGATTGAGCTATGTCACAAACATGGGTTCCAAGTAAAGAGAGGAGGGTGGACTAGCAGACCTTTCAGGATGCCTAGTGACCAATATCCAAAGATACGTCGTGCAGTAGATGACACGATAGAGAAAATAAAGAGCCTTGTTTTCCCAACCTTTGGGTTGGAAGACCAAATCTAACTGAGGGGCAACCTAGCAATAACACAACGATGGTTAGTTTCATCCAGATGGATATCATGAATTTCGAATGATCGAAACTCAATTGGAATCTCCTCCTCGGTGAAATAATGATGAGGTATTCCACTTTCCCAGCCACTTTGGGGAACATATGTTCCCTCCTCCACCTCTACCAGCCTCCAGTCATCCTCCTCACTCGCAGGTGCATTGCGTAGTACAGGAAAAGTGACAAATAGGAAACCGCTAGGTTTCAAGACCCTCTCAATTTCACAGATGGTCTTTCTGACATCTTTCATTAGATTATGATGGATAACTTGAATGGAGATAATTGCATCAAAGAAGTCATCCTCATAGGGAAATGGATCCTCCATCTTATGTTTGCAGAGCGTAGCAATAAGAGATTTTTCTTCGAGCCATTCTTGGGCCATACTGAGCGCTTTTGAAGAGGCGTCAAAACCGTATACATCAAAACCCAGATGCGCAAGGTATACGATGTGTCGGCCTGAACCGCAACCAAGATCAAGAATCCGTGAACCATTATTTTCTTGAATCAGTTTCACAACTCGCTCCATGTCCGAGTGAGGGTCAGTAAATACACGACCTCGTTCTGTGAAGATTTTATCCCAGTCTGGCATCAGTGATTATCATCAACATTCTATGGTTGATATGGGTTGCGAATTCTTGGTCGGTTAAAATAAAAGACTGAGCTTGACATAACTTTGCTTACATTTACAAGGTGGGCACAGACTTGAACATAAGACGTAGACATTTAGTATTCATTCTTGGCTTGATAATCATGCTTTCGGGGACCCTATTAGCAGCAAGCGTGCAGAGTGGGTTCGGTTCAATAGCTGTCACAGAGGTTGATTTTCAAGCAGCTGATGGATCCTTGATTCATAGTACGCTTCAAAGACCAAACTATGCAACTGATACTGACCCATTACCAGGCGTAGTTGTGATTCATGGTTCACAACAGAACAAAGAGTGGCTGATGGCATTTGGTATTGAACTCGCGCGACGTGGGTTCGTGGTTCTTACAATCGATGCTAATGGTCATGGTAATTCTGATCCAGGTTCAGGTAGTGGAACAGCAGCGTTGGACTATATCACATCATTAGATTTCGTTGATAATACACAGATTGGTCTAATAGGCCACAGCATGGGTGGTGGTATTGCATGGGCCGCTATAAATGAGTCTAGTGTTTATGTACATGCTCTGGTTCTAGTTGGTTCCGGATTCCGAGGAAACATATCATACATACCAAACACTCTCTTAGCAACAGGTAACTTCGATTCTTTATCGAGATATCCACAAAATCCCGACTTGTTAGATCCGTGGTTTAATGTGACTGGTGTTGTCCCGGGAATAACCTATGGAAACTTTGGTAACAACACGGCGAGAAGGGCTGTGTTTCCGCGTACAAATCACCTTTTCGAAACTATTGATCCAGTCGTTGTTAGTGAGAGCGTAGAATGGATGAAAAATAGTCTGAAGGGAGGAATTGAAGATGAGCACTGGATAGAGAGCACATCTATCCTGTATCCATTTTGGTTGCTTGGTGGACTCTTTGGATTGATTGGTGCTCTTCTTACGATGTTCCCTCTGATTGTTATTCTAATTGATATGCCCATCTTCTCAGACTTGAAGGGAAGACCTACTGACGAACCAGCTACGAAGAAAGCGTTCTATTTTTACGGGATGATATTGGGATTGATTGGTGTTATTACTTTCTTCCCATTTCTTGCTGTTGGCCTTCTATTAGCGAGAGTGATACCCTTCCCAACTTATTATGGCTTGGCAGTAGTAGCATGGATCCTAGGAGGTGGACTTGTAGGCTTATTTGTTCTTTTTGTGATCCTACGAAGAAAAGGGGTTTCTCAAAGTGAGAAAAACAGTGTAAGTAATGAAGTTTCATCTCCAACGCTAAGAAAGCTTTTTGAAACAGGAGGACAGAAGCCTTTACTCTTTTTATTGAAGACCTTTGCTTTGACCTTTATTGTGTTTTTATGGCTGTATTTGTTAGCCCTACTAGTCGATCTAGGTCTTGTCTTGGACTTGAGATGCTTCCTTCCTGGACTCCACGACCTGACACTGGGACAAGCAAGGTTGGTACCACTATATTTTGTAGTATTTCTTGTATATACACTAGTAGATGGAGCATGGCTGACAGGAATTATGCGGCCAGAGAGTTCAGGCACGTGGATTAAAGTTCAATTCAATTGGACTGTGAAATCAGTGTTTATCAAGACAATTCCCTACCTCATTCTTATTGCATTCGAATTCATTGGAGGATACCTCGCAGGAGCACCTCTTGTTCCAGACATGATTGGCTACTCTTGGTTGTTCTTCTATGCATTCGCACCTTGGTTTGCGGTATGCACAGTTATCACCATGTTTACTTATCGGGTGACCGGTAATCGTTGGCTCGGAGCCATGATTAATGCTATTTTGTGTGCATGGCTTCTTGCATCGATACTGGGTTTGAGCTGGTAGAATGTAATCAGACTGGAGGACCATTTCTTGGTCCTTCTGTCACTTTTCTTTCAAATTAGTAAACAACCACTCGATGAGACCTGTACCACGAACCCCCAATTCATCACAGTGATGAATGGCCATCTCTTCAAAGAGTTCTGTTGTCCCTCCATCGAATTCACGGGCGAATCTAACAAAACTCGTTGGAGAAATAATTGAAGAGTGCAAAGTATAGCAACATCCATCCCTTCCATAGACTCTTGCCAAAGCACCAACTGGAAGTTTGGGTCGTTGTTCATGATAGATGGTGTCAAGTTCGACTTTTGTGATAGGGATATGACCATCAGTTGTACTAATTCCACCAGATGGATGAAACTGACCATCAACAGAGTCAAGACGAAGACCTATGGATAACTCATCAAACTGAGCATGAAGTGCAAACCATCTATCAATGTGCCAGTTTCGAGTACCCCAGCTCTTGTCACGTTCTCCATATCCACTAAATTCGACTTTTTCTCCACTTGCAAACTCGATTTTTCCTTTTGCTATTCCTGATTGCTCAAAGTGGCCTGTCCATGAAGTACCACTCCCATGACCAAAATCATAGGCAGGAAATCGACCAGTCCAACGAATGTCAGCCTTGAGGTTCGTCCCATAGTACTTGAGTACCCACTCTTTGAATGGCTCAATAACCTCAAAAGAGAGGACTCCATTTGAGAGAGATTCATGAAAGTTCTCTGACACTGGACCTTTAGGTTCCACGAAGTATGCCTCTCGTTTTCCATTATAGAAAAGAGCGAAAACAAACTCTCTTTTTGATACATTTGGCAAAAGTCCAATCGTTGAAAACCCAGAGATACCAGTATCTAGATCCACCCAGTTGAAATAATAGCTCTCGCGCCACTCATGACTCTCATTTGGTTCATGAGCATATTCATCAGTATCAAAAAGCTCCGCCATTACGGGCACCTACTCGGGTAATAGGTAAAGAGTCGGATCTTCCTCCATTTCGTCATCAAATCGACCAAATCTGATGAAAGCTGGGTCGGCGTCATTGTCCATAAAGAATGGTACATACTCATCTATAACAGACTGTGAGATACTCCAGTCAATCTTATCTGTGATATCCACTCTGTCAGTATATCGAGCAAATCCTCTCCAGTATGCCACAGCACCAGCGAGCATGAGCTTCTTCTTATCCCAGTCTGCAAACTTTATGTATAGCTCAGAGAGAGCAGCTTCTGCAGCATCTCCATATGCAGGTAGCTCATCAAGACCTAGAGGGACAATCTTGTTTCCTCGTTCCGTATAGGCGGCAATACTGGTGACGAGATTTGAGTAGTCACCGGGCTCGATGGTCATTGTGCCAATATCATTGAATGTAGCCGACGCCCCTTTTATCGTCATAGCCACGCCTAGCTTGGCAGATGGGAGTTTTGCTTCAGTGTCAGACCAAGGAAGCCAAAGGTCACCCTGTCCATCATGCAACCTAGTGAACTCGGTCATAACAAGAAACTCATCTTCTGAAATTAGATATGGTCCGTGATCGATGAGCTTGGCACGTGCCTCACACTCGTCCATGAAAGCATAGAGCTCTATCTGACCCATTATACGACGAATTTTCTTGACTTGTTCAGTGTCAACTGGTTCAAGTTTATCCTTTACCCAATTCAAAACATCTTCATCGAAAACAAGATTCTTCCCACCAGATGCAGCAACTGTTGGTTTTCCGGTATTAAAGTAGGTTGTACCAAGCTTATACCACTGCTCAAGCATCCATTGCCAGTGCTTCTGTTTCTCCTTAGCTTCTTTCTTCGAATCACTTTCACACTTGTCGAAGACAATTCCCATACGCCCGAGGGAGTAGTAGAGCCAGAGATACGTAATGGATAGAGCATGTATTTCGGATAATAGAACCTTACTCTGTTTGGCAAGTTTTTCGGGTGATGTTTTTGCCCAAACCTGTTTCATAACATCATAAAGATGATAATAGGTATGGTAGCATGACACTGAAATGTACTCATTTGTTGGGAATATTTCAGATTCCAGAAGCCCACGTTCAGCTAATATGTCAGAAAAGGTGTCTGAGATGTGCTGAATCATCTTGTTTGTTTCACTGACGTTCATTGCCACCACTTCTATGAAAGTTATTATGGCTCTCTGAAACCAATTTCAAGAAATAGCGAGTATTAAGCATTTCAGAAGCTAACGTGAAGCTTATTACAAGCTAAATATGTCCCGCTTGGAGTCCGAGGAAGGATGGTAAGTTGAAAGAAGTGGCACGAGGACTTATCTCTTTAAACCTTACAGCAGAGGGTGAACTCAGATACATCACCACTATGAAAGAGGTGTTACAGCTTCTAAAAGAAGGCCCTAATGGGAAAATAGTCCTCGTAAATGATGGTGGAACAACCTTTCTGGCACCAATTCTATCAAAACTTGCAGGTGTCGTGTGTCTAACAGGATCTCTTGGTTCTCATTTAGCGATAGTCACAAGAGAGTTTGAGATACCTGCACTGATGGGCACCATGATTGAAAGTCCTGAAAAGCTTGATAGAAAATATGTGATGATTCAGCCTGAAGATGGGACTACAGGTGTGTTATTTGTCACGGAGTGATTGATTATTTGCGAATTGTTCACAATCTTGAAGAGATTCAAGTAGATGATGTGGAAACTCACGGAGGAAAAGCTGTAAATTTAGTAAAACTAGCACATAGCGGTTTTCTGACTCCAACAGGTTTTTCGATTTCTTCCGCTGCGTTTAACCAAATTGTTGAAAATAATCAAGCATTTGCCAATTTTCTGAGAAACGCAGACGATTCTGAAGATTTTGAAGAGATTTTAGAGATTTCTGAAAAGCTGCAGAGGATAATTGAAAAGTATCGATTTCCTAAAAATCTAGAGTTCGAGATAACAAATGGTATTCGCCATCTCAAAGAGCTAGGAGCGAGTACTGAGCTTGGTTTTGCAGTACGGTCATCAGCAACAATAGAGGATCGTAGCGATGTTTCGTTCGCGGGACAAGCAGAAAGTTATCTTTGTGTAAAGAGTCATGAAAAAATCATCGAATCAGTGAAGAAAGTATGGCAATCTGCGTTCTCAGAGCGTGCCATCATCTATCTGAAAACAAAGGAAATTCCTATTAGACAAATGAAGATGGCTGTCATTGTTCAGGAAATGATTCCTGCAGAGATTTCAGGTGTCATGTTTACTGTAAATGTCGCTAATAATAATGCAAATGAAATGTTGATTAATGCAGCATGGGGTTTTGGTGACGCTCTAGTTTCAGGAAAGATAATACCTGACACCTATGTTCTGACGAAGACTCCATTTAGTGTGGTTCAACGAACTCTTGGTGGAAAGAGTCTTACCTCCATTCCTAAAAGGGGACAATTGATGTTGGAAAAAACTCCAATGGGTAAACAGGCAAAATATACTCTAGATGATGAAACTCTGTTTGATATTGCAGAGGTTGGATTGAAAATTGAGAGCGCGATGGAGTATCCACAGGATATCGAGTGGTGTGTCAAACCAAATGGTGGTCTAGTCATCCTTCAGTCGAGACCAATAACTACGCTCATCGAGCCTTCATCTCATAAAGAGTAACACCAGGAACGACAGTGATTGCCTGTTCAGGACATATGTCTACACATTTCATACAGCCAGTACATTTCGAGAGCCAAATGGCATCTACCCTCCAAATCTCCGGATTATGAGGGTCCGGATGATCCTCAAGTGTTGGGTGCATAAGAAAAACTGCCGGGTCACAAACTAAAAGACACTTTCTACATTCTCGCGGGTCTGTACTTGCTCCTGAATGACATTTAGAATAATCAATTGTGATCTTTGTTTTCTTCACCATTCCAATCACCTCAATATTTACCAGCTTGCCCTTGAACAGACTCTCTTGGTACCAAACTGAGTGCGTCGTGCTTGCATGCATGTCTACAAACACCGCAACCGAAGCACTTGTTCAAATCAACAATTACCCTGTTCACTGATGGCAAATACCTTAATGCATTAAACTGACACATCCTCACGCAAGACTTGCAACCTTGACAATTATCGATGTTGATGTTAATTAGATATTCACCCTTGTAGACTGTTCGTAGGTCGAAGTCATTCCTGAGACGCAATCCGCCACACTCAGGAGTTTCGCAAGAACATATCGCATTGATGTATGGAACTGGTTGGAACCACACTGATGCTACATAACCTCTCTCATTTTGTTCTTGTAGAGCTTGAATCGCCTCCTCACGATCAAGCCGGTACTTCACGTCTTCTGGAATATATCTTGTGTGCTTCTCAATCACTTCAGAGAGTTGACCGAAGTTAATGCAGACTGCGTCCTTTACTCCTCTCTGCATCCATCTGCAAACGCAGTAGTTCTTGATAATGGGTTCAGCAGCAAGGTTTCCCATGATATGTTGAGCATCCTCTAGAGGAATCACTTGACCAAAGTGACCGTCAGCTCTAACAGGATTCCTGTTCTCTTTCTCACTATGAATTTGACCTTCAACAACCTTTCTTATCAAACGACCAATAATAGGCATCTGCATCTTATAGCCTAGGCCAATTGAGTTGAAGCCCATTATCTTTCGAATGAATAGAGTTTCCATATTTTTCCATTGCTCTTCCAGATATTCTCTGGCATTGTACTCGTCTGCTAGCTCATTCCTGTATAATCTAGCATTTTCGTACCATTTGCCGCCATCACCGTGTTTGAAACACCACTCGCACATAGCAATCACCTGATACTGGATGGTCTATTTTCATAATATGCGATATTTAAGACTCATGTAATAATATCAAATTGTTAGGAGAGATTGAAAAGTAGACGGATGAGTGTAGTCCATATCAAGAAGGCTTTTTTCGCAATTTGTTGAACAGAAAATACGTTTACTCTGACGGTAGTGTGCTCCTAATGATTAGATTGATAGGTGTTCTGACTGAAGGTGGTGTACCTATCAAGTTTAAGAGTTCAATGGAGGCAGAGGGCGAGCTAATTCTTGGACCACTGATTGAAGCTACCAGGGCATTGAGCAACATAACAGGTAGTGGAGAAGTAAGAAGATTAGCATTCAAAGATAACACATTGATTGTTACAGAAACTCAAAAGGGATTTACTCTGATTGCACTCGTGAGCAAAGCAGAGGACTATATGGATAGTCTTCTACGAGTCATTGTAGAGAAGATAGATGAGTCTGAAATTCAGTTCGCAGATGGTTCTGTTAATGATAAACAGATTAGTATAATCGAACGGATTCTTAATCCATATGTCAGAGACCACGTTGAAACCTCATTTCCTGATGCTCTTTCAGATGTCTGGGACCCGATCTATGAAACGCTGAGAAATGATGAGCGGTCTGCAAAAATACTACTAGAAGTCGATGATTTGCTGGCTAGACCTGAACCTGAGGAGAGATGGACCAAGTTAAGGGAAGTGTCTAAGGGTTCATTAGCTGATGCATTGACATATGCGATGCGGGGGGAATTCGATAAGGCATGTGCAGTTGCCATTGACCATGAAGAAGTAGTAGCTGGAGTATTCAGTATCAAGATGGGAGCTTTGGCGCACTCCATGACAAAAGCGGTGCCCCCTATATTAGCTGAGCTAAGAGCAATTGCCTCAAAGCTGCCTAAAGATTACCCGTTCACTGATTTTGCCAAGGTTCTTGTTGGGTCTGTCGCAGGTGAAATTATTCCTGCGGACTATGTACGTGTTTTTAGGGAATCAATGAGTCACTTTGATTTTGTTGATGACGACGAGCATCTTATGCTTGGTTTTCTCTTTCTTGACCCTCGAGTAGTGGACTACACTGATTTTTCTAGCAAGCTTGCTAGACTCTATAAGGGAAAGTCAGAAGTCTACTGTTCATTTATTGAGGCAATCCAAGATCGAAACCACATTTTCAACAAACTATATTCAATTACAAGCTATGATGGGTTTAAGGATGAACTTGACCTATACAAGACCCAGATGTCTAGTATCCTTGGGAGTATCAGGTGGGTAACAAATGACGAATTAATGTGGGAATTGCAAAAAGAGGGGAAAGGAATTGAGATTGGAATCACTGCATCATTGAAGTTACAGAATTATATTGCAGTGCTGACCGCTTTGACTGAATCACCAGTTCTATCGATTGGAGAAAGGAAAGTCTTCCTTGAGGAAGTTCTCAAACTCTATCGAGATTATTTTAGAGAATTGATGATGACAAACATCCCCCTTTTTGCGTATACACTAGATAGTGTGTTTCAAAGTGTGGGTGTCGCTCATGCGGAATACTACTTCCTGTCAACTGGGGATGCAAGAGGTAATCACATCCAGCGTACTATAGAGTTCCTTCGTGACATCTATGAAACAATGGTTGAAGAGTGGCCAAAATCCAGAGTTAGATTCTCTCTCTTTGTTGTGACCAATTCTATTTCGCCTGTTCTTTCGAGAGCTAGGGAGCTACCAGAAGCGGAGATTCGATTACTATATGCAGCTATGCAACTTCTTGATATCAATACAATTGATGCTACACAAATAACTCGACCCACAACATATGCTACATATCTATGCAACATAATGACTTCACTCACTGCAATGGCATCGAGGCTGCTGTATGGTGACATTCGTACTAGAGTCCTACGAATGGGGGTAGATATCTCACTTGATGTGCAAGAGTGGTTCCTGTCGTTTGGTGAGGTGATTCGAGATGATGCAATGTCTGCAAGCTATCATGCATCTCTAATTGCTGACACTCTTGAGAAACCAGAGTTGAAAAAGACTGTAGATCGCGTTGTTGACTTGAACAGGATTGTTGTGCAGGACCCCCATAAATTTGACTATGAACTAGCAATGATGTCTGTTCCTCTTATGGACCTTCTGTCTAAAGCTTGGATTAGATTAGCGGATGAGAAGTATCTAAACATGGCTAAGGATACGTTTGATTCAGCTATGAAGGCGTGGAAGAAATATGGATTCAACGAGAAAGCTGAGAATTTCAAGAGATCATTCAGTCAATCTTTAGAGTCCCAACAGACTGACCGTAGTGTTCCATAACTGTTTCTGAAGATCAACATCATTTGATGTTTCTGATGTTTCGATAACTTCTTTCTTTGAAAAACACTTACCAGTCACGCCTTGAAGATTATTTGATGACGCCACATATACTGAAGTTTCAGCACCTTCCTTAGCGCTGAGCTGGAAAGGCTTCATCATCCCGAACATTATTCTAGACATTAGGCTACCTGTGTTTCGTCCCAAATTGGTAGCTACAAAACCTGGGAGAACAACATTTACTGAAACACCAGTATCTTTCAATCGACGGGCTAGTTCATACGTGTGCATAATTACCATGAGTTTTGTAGTGGCATAGACACTCATTGACTTGTAGGATGACTCACTCTGTAAATCACCCAAATCTAATTTTGCTGATTTATGGAGTCCGGAGGAGAGATTAATCACTCTGGAGGGTGTGGATGTCTTCAATAAAGGTAATAGTTCTTGGGTGAGAAGGAATGGTGCAAGGTAGTTTACAGCAAATGTCAATTCAAATCCCTCTGGGGTCACCTGTTTCTTGTTGAACACAGCTCCTGCATTATTTACAAGGACATCTAATCGATTGTACTTGTTCTTGAATTCTGAAGCAAAGCTTCGTATCGAGTCCATTGAACACAAGTCGCAAATCATCAGATCTACTGAGCTATTGCCACTTTGTTCGATTATCTCTAAACAAGCAACCTCTCCACGTTCTTTGTTTCGAACAACCATGACAACTACGGCACCCATTTCTGCTAAATCTAATGCAGTTTCTTTTCCAATACCAGAGTTGCTACCAGTAACAATACATACTTTATCTTTCAAGATCAAATCTCCAAGCCCATGAGTTATTACATGTAGAGATTTGACAACGAGGCTACCTTCTTTAAGATGTGGGTCTTATTGGAAGTCTATGTGTTCCATAGAGAAGATGGCTGCTTACTTGATTTGGGCAAATAGTTCAATCTGGAAGATAGTTGAAACCTTAAGCACTGATGAGTTCGAACAATCCCTAGCAGAGGGTGCAAGCAGTATTCATCAGAGATACATTCACTTGGCTGAAGACACCTGGGAATGGTTTCATGATTGGCATGGCGGAAATCCCCAAGAACCTGACTTCTATAATATGTCAAGAAATGAGCTCTTTCTGTTCATTTCCGATTATCTAAAGAAATGGCGAAAAGCTACAGAGAATAGATACATTGAAAGCTTTGAAGATGAAAGAGATGGAAAGACTGTAATGATAAGCATAGATGAGATGTACTTCCATTTAGTAAATCACTTTACATATCATAGAGGACAAATTGCAATGGGCTTGAAGATGCTTGGAAAAGATGTTCCTATGACTGATTATATCCCCTATAGATTTTCTTCGACCTAAAGGTTGGAATTTGGTGGCCAAAATAAAGGACATCTCGGTACATATGACAGAGGCCATTACATATGAGAATTCGATGAATTGTTAGGAGATTCTAGAACAGCTCAGTAAGTAATCCCATGTTCTACATAGTACTTCATGAGTGTTAGGGCTTCACCCCAACCTGATGCACACTCTAACATGGCAGATCTCCCAGACGGTGTGTCATGATATCCATGTTCTCGTAAACGAACAATAGTACCTTCTTCCACTTCTTCAAAGTCAATCTCAATTGTAGTTGCATAAGTTGGGTTATCAGCTTTCCATTGGAACACAAACCTTTCAGGTCGATTGGCCTCCAGCACTGGACCCTTTGCTTCAGTTGTGTATTTATCAGGACCCCAATCCTTCCAGCGGAATATAATAGTTCCACCTGGTCTAGGATCAACCTCTGACCCAACAGTGAACCAAGCATTTAGACCATCAGCAGTGGTCAGAGCATCGTAGACTTTGTCCGGTTTTGCACGTACGAGTGTGTTCTGCTTTATCTCAGCATCAATCAATTTGGTCATAAGAACCCTCCATCATTTAATTAACTATAGTTAGAACTATCCGGTAAAAAAGTTGCGCCAATGGCATATTATTAGGTTATTTGTAATTCTAGATGCTACCCGGTGTCATAGAGTATGTTGATTTCATTCTCAAGAAAATGCGCTTTGAGAGGAGTTCTGTTTGGATTACTCCTCCTGCTTGCTTTTTCAGGCTCGGTCAACTCATCAGTAATAGATGTCGGTATACATTCCCAAGACTCAGTCGAAATCTTACTGCTAATGGATCATGACTATGGAGCGAATGTCCCTTTTATCATTGAAATTTTTGAACGATATGGATGGAGTATCACAACAACAGGATTGAATGAAACTCTGACTTCGTGTGCATACCTAGGTTATGAGTTGTTCTCTGTTGATATATTGATGACAGACATTGATGAGGTGGCCCAGTTCGATGCAATATCCGTCATGCCAGGAGAGTCCCACGAGCTGCTCCGGACCAACCAAACATCCCTAAATCTGATAAAAGAAGCAGTGAGTCAAGGTTTAGTCGTGAGTGCATGGTGCCGTGGTGTGAGAGTTCTTGCTGCAGCAGATGTGATTGATGGAAAGAACATTACTGGAAATGCAGACTATGCTTCTGAATACGAGGCCGCGGGAGCTATATTCAATGAGTTAGTGCCACCAATCATTGACGGGAACATAGTGACAGGAACCAGAAGCAGGTTCTATCGTGAAGAGATGTGTGAGGCAATTGCTACAGCTATTGGGGTCTATGAAGTTGATGCCCCAGTACTAGTGAGTGTTATAGTATCTCCGCAGTCTAGTACTCTTGGGACTAATGTCACTTTCACAGTGGAATTCAGTGATGTAACAGGGGTCTACTCTGTTGATGCCGGGATATTCGCTCTAAATGACACAACAGGTGAGCGGGTATCGGACATTCATGTCCAATGCATAGCTCTTGATGAAACGAGCACTGATGGTATTTTTACTGGCCTTGTGGAGGGACTCGAGATTGGTAATTATACTATCGATTTCAAAGCATGCGATGTTTACTTGAATGAAATCACCTGCTGCGATGCAGTGAATTTACTAGTTGTTGAACAAACAACGAGTCCAGGATCTACACCAAATCCAATGCAATGGATTGTTCCAGGTGCTGTTGGTGGTGTGGCTTGTATAGTGGTCATCTTGGTCCTTCTTCGAAAGCGCTAATATGATCCCTAAAGGGAAGAAGCATCAGAAATCCAGCTCCTCTTTGGCTGGCTCTTCTGGGATTTCTTCCTTGGGTTCTTTCATTGTGTCCTTTCGAGCAATTACAGGTTTCAATACTTCTTTGGCTGCAAGCCCTCGTGCAAAGCGCTGAATGAAACCAACTGACCGTCGTTGTATAGCCTCATTCAAGAATACAACAGGTACTATGAATGCCATGACAAGTATTGGTATTCCAATGGTCCATAAAATACTGATGAGAAGCAATCGTGGTTCAGGAATTATACCTTCTATGATGAATGGTCGGATAAAGTGTGCACTCACCATTGCGATTGGAAATGCGAATAGTGAGTACCCCCCTAGCATACTGCTGTACCAGCGTCCAACACCTTCGGTATCAGGGCATTGTCTCACATTCAGTTGTCCTTCTTTTAGATATGTGACAATACCAGCGTCATTGAGAACCCATGTGGGAATGAACAATGCTAAGGCGATGGGCATGATTATGAGCGCGCCCATTAGAGTTACACTTAATCCAATCAGATATCGTTGATCAGGTGGAAAAGAGGAATAGGTTCCTGTGATAACTCCCTCAATGAGACCCACAACCAACCCTGCAGAGCTTAGACTAAAAAGAGCAGGAGCGACACTCCTACGGAGCATTCGGTATCCTCCAAAGTCTTGACCTATGTCCATGATGCTGAAGTTGTAGGTGGCTGATTTTATTAAACGACTGCCCAGAAGGAAAAGAGCAGCTAAGGGTAGAGCAATGATGATATACTCGATGATGATGACAGGAATTGCTATTCCAAGAATAATTAGAATGTCTGTGAAAAGAGAACCTTCAATGAAAGGGAAGAATTCGAAAGAGGGGACTATTTTTGTCACTTCGTTTATGATATACAATGCAGCTGCAATCCCACCAGCTGAAAAAAGGAAGGGAAATATGAATCTGGTTTTACCCATTTTTGATACAAACTCCTTGTACTTTATCCTATAGTGGTATAGCTTGGTAGTATATAGGCAATTTTGCGACGATGATGTTTAAATCGTGCCCTGTAATGTGATGCGAAATAATGGCGCTTCCAGTTGGTGTGAATTCGAGTCGAACTGTGGCTCTGGTGGCAATCTTCGCAGCCTTGACCGCTGCTTTAGATATAATCCCTGCATTTGGTTTCACATCGGGTGTCTGGGACAGTTGGGCATTTTTATTGAGCCCTATTGTTGGAATACTCTTAGGTCCATATCTCGGAGCTTATTCTGTTGGAATTGGTAGTCTAATAGGACACAGCATTTACTACCGCGAGCCTACTGAGCTTTTATTCATGCTCGGACTGTCAATGGGAGCAGCTGTGGCTGGATTTGTATATCAGCGTAGGTGGAAGCCAGTCCTTGGGATCTATTCAGCCATGTTATTGGGGTATTTCATATATCCTGTCACGTGGGCGCTTCCACTCTGGGGAATCTGGGACATCCTTGTTGGGTATGGTGTTGTGTTGATCTACTCTGTTGCTACGATACGGAGTACATGGGCAAACTCAAGTGAGCGATACAATTTGCTTTTGCTTATCTTCTGCACTGTGATTGCTCTTGAAACTGACATTCTATTTCGAGTCTTTGTACTCGTGCCCGGTCAGGTTCACTGGTTATTTGGATGGACTCCTGATATTCTCTATAACATTTGGTTGATAGCCGGATTTATCACACCAATCAAGGTAATTCTAGCTGTAGTAGTTATGGTGACATTGGGTCGGCAGCTACTCAGAGGACTTGAGCAACAAGGCGATTCGATTGCCTTAGGTGATGCTGATTCACTACCAGACTAGACGTCAGAAGTGTTGGTATTTGAAGTGATTTCACTGCTTCGCATAGGGAACCATCCAGCCCATGCAAGTATGAGAAAGACAACTAGCGCGATAATAGCCCAAGATCCGTACGTCACAAGCTCATAAAGAGGATAATTAGTTGAAATTCCTATTAGGGGAAAAACATAGAGATCAATTAGAATCCAAGAAACGAATAGAGAAATTGCGCCTATAGTTCCAATGATTCGTTTTGGCTTGTTAATTATCAGATTCATCAGCTTCACTAAGTGTGGCTCTGAGTGTCTTGGTTTTCTATGTTGTCCTATGGGCTATTTGCCAACTTCATTCTGTTTCAAATGGTACACAAAGGGAGGATGGAGCCCCCACGATTCGTTTCACTTTCTGTATATTCAATAACACACCCCAAGCTACCAAAAAGAGGATAGTAGATACGGAGGGGAGCATGTTTAGAAAAGCAGTAGGTACACCAAGTGGTTGAAAAGTATAGCGAAGCACCTCGAATGCTCCAAACACATAACTCCCGAGTAAGCCTCCAACAGGGTGCCAAAGTCCAACCACTACTAACGCGATTACAATCCATCCACGTGCGGTAGTTATACCTTCTACCCACATTGGTATCCACGCGAGAGTCAGATATGCGCCACCAAGACCACACATCATCCCTCCAAAAACCACGCTCATATACCTAACCCGAACCACAT
>JAEORI010000125.1 GCA_016840965.1 Candidatus Thorarchaeota archaeon
CACAGCATCAGAGAACATCTCTCTAAGAGTAACACCCTCAAGAGCACCAAATTTCGTCTGAGCTGCACTAACAATATTCGTGTTCTTTAGTGGCAACTAACGATACCACCTCTTAATTTTACATGTTGTCACGAAAAAAACGAGTACAAAAATGTAGAGGCGTGAGAGCTTTTTCATTTTTTCAAGGGTTAAATTTAGAAAAGAAAATTCGTCAGTTGTTTACGTGATTAGCTAACTTTTTGTTAATTCAATCCCTTCTGGAATTGGTGACTCCAAGATGATATTGCCATTTGTGTTCGGGTATTTGATAGGTAGATTTGTTGGGAGAAAAAAACTAAACATTATCATCGGATTACTCGTAGGGGTGGCGCTAGGATTGAGTGCCACTTATACACTCATTCCTCTGATGTACCCAATTTTCACTGGAGATGCTGGTTTAGTAGTAATTCCAGAACTCCGTTCTATCGGTATCATGATTCTCACCCCTGATTTTGTTGTCTTTACTGAAACTGTATACATGTTCACACGTCCATATATCATTGATATCGTATTTGCATTGATTGGGGCTATCTCAGGTACAGTTGGCTCTTGGTATGGCTCAAGTCATAGGCTTGAAAAAATTACCACTGCCTTTGACTAGTTTTGGATGAATATGATGTCCAGTCCGAAGACATAATAGGATGAAGCGATTCGCCTATGCCGATTGACAATGGACTTCGCACTATCTGAAAAAGAACAAAAGCTTTGGGAAAGAGCCAAAGCATTCACAGCAGAGCATATCACACCTCGTGCTCATGAACTTGAAAAAAAGGGCGAGTTCCCGAAGGATGTTGTCCAAAAAGCCTATGAAGCAGGTCTGATGAACCTTCACATACCAACTGAGGCGGGAGGTCCTGGGCTTTCACTTCTTGCAGAAACATTAGTTTCCGAGGCGACTGGATACGGATGCGCAGGACTAGCGACAACGATAATGTGCAATAATTTAGCATTCACCCCCCTAGTCATAGGAGCAACAATTGAGCAGTTGCAGACCTATGTTGAACCACTGATTACAGGAAAAGAAGCTAAATTTGGCGCATTCTCTTTGACAGAGAGAAAAGCTGGTTCTGATGCAGCTGCTGTAGCCACTAGGGCTGTGCGAGATGGAGACGAGTACATAATCAATGGTATGAAGTGTTGGATTACGAATGCCCCAGTAGCCTCACTCTTCACTGTATTCGCATCAACCCAACCAGAGCTTAAACACAAGGGCCTCTCAGTCTTCATGGTTCCGAAGAGTAAGAACGTGAAGGTTGGCCATATTGAGAACAAGGTGGGTCAGCTTAATTCTATCCAGAGTGAAGTGATCTTTGAGGATGCTCGAGTACCCAAAGAGTGTCTTATAGGGAAAGAGGGCGATGGTTTCAAAATTGCGATGATGACTTTAGACAAGACAAGAGCAGGAATAGCTGCGATTGCAACAGGAGTGGCGCAACGTGCCGTGGACGAGGCGGCAAAGTTTGCTAATATTCGACATCAGTTTGGACAACCGATTGGTGCTTTCCAAGGTATTAGCTTCACACTTGCGGACATGGGAGCTAAGACAGCGGCTGCAAGATGGCAGACTCGTTATGCTGCTTGGTTGGCTGACCAAGGGCTGCCTAACTCAAAAGATTCTGCATTTGCCAAATTCTTCGCTTCTGACACTGCAATGCAAAATGCTATTGAATGTGTCCAGATTATGGGAGGCTATGGGTATGTAGAAGAATACCCTGCTGAGAAATTAATGCGAGACGCGAAGCTTCTCCAGATTTATGAGGGCACAAATCAGGTTCAGCGGCTTGTAGCTGGAAATGTAATCCTGAAAGAAAGCGTTAACCTTGATACAGGTTTCCGATTCAAGTATGATGGGCGCGATGCTCCCACAATGTAAGACTTAGAGACCGTGTAGCCCTACACGGTCTTCTTTTCTCTATTATTTTCAAAACAAATCTATGGTTACTTACTTAAGAGAGATTTACTCCGACCAAGTCATCACTGACTGGAGATTCACACTCTTGGACGAGAACGAAACGTTATGGACAATCAAGAATCGTCGAGCAATAAGAGACTATGACACAGACAAAGACGTTCCTGATGAGCTAATATACAAAGTTCTTGAAGCTGGAGGATATGCACCAAGCGCAGAGAATCAGCAACCTTGGCGCGTCATTGTTATTCGTGACAAAAAAATTCAGGAGTTTATAGGTCAGATTGCTGTTAACCGAACAATCGAGCTATTCGGAAGAGCCACACCTCGCGAAGAGCTTGAGCGGCGACTTAGCTATATTGAGTCTAAAGCAAGTCTGGAACGGACAATTGATATTTTGATTAGTGGCGAGCGGTTCGAATATATCAAAGGAAAATCAGAAACCAATGGAGCACCAGTTCTTCTTGTATTGGCTATTGATCAGACGCATGTTGGTAATTCACAGGCAACCCTTCGTGGAACAGGAGGAGTTTATGGGTGGTCATCGCCAAGACACGCAGTCATTGCTGGATCTATGATGATGCAAAACATGGCTTTGGCAGCAACAGCTCTTGGTCTTGGTAGTTGTGTATCTTCTGTTCAGCTAGACCATTTTGATGATGTAGGTGCAATCTCAAAGAAACTGGGAATTCCCTTCCCACATTGGGTTCCAATCCTATGTCTAACATTAGGTTATGCAAAATATGAAAGAACGCTTGGACCACCAAGACAGGCGCCTGTGGAAATTGCCTTTTTGAACAAATGGGGTACTGCTTTCAAGGAGGGCAAGAAATGAGTGAACTAGAACTTCTCAGAACTAGCTTTGTAGCATTCTTAGACGGTTTATGGTGGGGGCTTCGTGATAATACAGGACCTCTTTCCATGTATGAAGGGTACAGTAGAGGATTCAAACAAATTGGATTAGAGACTGCAAAGAAAGATAATGGCAAGGGACCAAATACAGCCGCTGAAATTGCAGGAAGACTCTTTGATGCGATGGGACTTGACGCTGAAGTCGAAAATAAAAAAATCACTGTGAAGTCATGTCCAGTATGGAACAGAATTCTTGAGAGAGGTCTTGAATACGCATTTCATGTTGAAGAGATCTGCTGGATTCCAATGCTGGAAGGCATTGGAGAGAGAGTCGGTGCAAAGCCGGTTATGGAGTCAGACCTCAGACTTATTCATATCGAGCACTCAAAGATCGAGCATAAGAAGAGTAAGGCAAAGCGAGCTCTCGAAAAAGGACAGCTATCAAAGAAAGAATACGAAAACCAAATAGTTATGCTTCAGAAAAGCATGGACAGCTTGCCTAAATTCAGCGTGTACAGATTTGATTGAGACAAAAGATGATTCAAAAAAAGGTGGGCAGGAACAAATGGAGAATCTTGAAAAAGCTGGACTTGCCGTCAATTACAACAAGATTCCAGGAACCAAACCAAATACACTTCCCAAACGAGTTCATATCTGGGACGAAACTCTTCGCGATGGAGAACAAACACCTGGTGTAGCACTTACTATCGATGAGAAGATAGAGATAGCCAAGAAACTCGATGATGTTGGAGCTGCAATAGTTGCAGTTGGTTTTCCTGCTGTAAGTAGAGATGAGAAAAAAGCTGTTGCAGCTATTGCAAAGGAAGGACTGAGAAATGCATCCGTCGCAGCACCTGCAAGAGCTGTGATTTCTGATGTCCAGGCATGTGTCGAAGCAGAAGTAAAAGAGGTTCCAATTTTCATTGCCACATCTGACTTTAGACTAAAATATCAACTGAGAATGACTCGAGAAGAGATGCTTGAACGTCTTACTGAATGCATACAATATGGAAAAGACCATGGTCTCATTATTGACTATATAGCAGAAGACACAACACGTAGCAACATGGAATTTCTGTGTGAGGCATACAGAACAGCGATTGATGCAGGGGCGGACAAAATCTGTATTGCAGATACTGTAGGATTTGTGCGACCGGAGGTCATGAGGTACATTACGAGAGAAATCAAAGCACGACTCTGGACAAAATCAAAATACAAAGTGCCTCTAGCAGTGCATTGTCATGATGACTTTGGGCTGGCAACAGCAAATACGTTGGCGGCTGTTGAAGAAGGAGTAACATACCCTCAAGTTTGTGTTAATGCCTATGGGGAACGAGCAGGGAATGCAGCATTTGAAGAGATTGTCATGACTCTTGAGGAGCTCTATGGAATTGATACCGGAATTGAAACTGAGAAGCTCTATGGACTCTCCAAACTTGTAGAACGCTATTTTGTCGTACCTTTGCCACTCCATAAGGCAATCAGCGGTGACAATGCATTCACTCACTCTAGCGGAATTCACTCACATGGTCAACTCACGCATTCAATGACCTATGAGCCAATTAGTCCAACTCGAGTAGGAAGACGTCGAGAGTTCCATCTGGGAAAATTCGTTGGACGGCACTTTGTTGAATATCTACTGAAAATGGGTGGCGTTAAAGCCACACCTGAGCAAGCCCGCGAGATAACAGAACGCGTGAAGCGTACTCATGAGGAGCAAAAGAAAACTCAGTCTAAAGTTGCCTTTGACAAGATAAAGGGAGAACTGAAAGACCTAAGAACTGGTGTTTCTGAACGTGAGTTCTGGGCTATCGTATTTGACGTAGTCTAAGCTTTACTGTTTAGCGATTTAAAAAAATACCAAACCGGTAAGATTAACCAACCAGCATATGTTGGAATTCTAAACAAGATGTGAGTATCATGACCATCTACGCGTTCGGAGATAAGAAACCGAAGATTGCATCCACAGCATATGTTCATCCTCAAGCATCAGTCATTGGGGATGTTATAATAGGGGAACATGTGTTTGTTGCACCAATGGCTTCAATTAGAGGAGACCGTGGTAGAATCGAGATTGGTGACGAAACCAATGTACAGGACGGTGCCATAATCCATTCAGATCCAAGTTTCGTGACTAGAATAGGACGCCGGGTGAACATTGGTCACAATGCAACAATCCATGCTGAATGCATCGAGAATAGTGCTGCCATTGGTATGGGCGCAGTCCTAATGCTTGGCAGTAAGGTGGCAGAGGGTGCAATGATCGCTAACTCAGCTCTTCTTCATAATAAGACCAAGACCGAGCCAAACAAAATCTATGCGGGAGTCCCTGCAAAGTATATGCGAAACCTAGACCCAACCAGTGATGCTAGACGGGCAATTGATGAATATCTGGACTCATATGTCCTTAGTGCAAAACTGTACAAAAAAGAACTTAGAATGATAGATGATTAAAAGGATGATAGACCCATAAGTTTTTGTATTCTGTTAACTATTGTTAATATATGAGTGAAACAATACATGGCAGGATTATTTCTTCCAGTCTTGCGGAATTTTCGAAGAAGAAGATTATCTATGGATATCTTGGCATTGAACTACTGGATGGGAAACATATCAGGGTAAAAGTTGATTCCTACACTTGGTTTGAAACTCTAAAGATTGGTGAGAAAGTAGTAGTTGAAATTCAACCTCTCGCTAATAGTCACATTCTATTAGCAAGAAAAATTCAATTGATGGAGACCCTAAAAACCGAACCAGAAGAAGCAAGTGCTACAGCGTAAGAACAACTTGATGGGAAGAAACTTGCTCTGATAGGTGATATTATAGGCAATTTGAGAAAGCGTGCCGCTTGGAGAACCACAATGGAAACGATAATAACTGGCGCAATTACAGCAACAGATTTGGGTAATATCGGACAAAAATACTATGGATTCATTAGTATTGAAACTGAAGAGCGTGAACGTTTCAAGATTAAGGTTGGAGCTTATACAAAATACGACACCTTGGATATTGGTAGAAGAGTTCACATTGTTGCAGAACCTCTTGGTAATAAAGGAATTATGGCAGCAAAATCAGTACTTCTTGCTGATTAAATGAAAGAACTTTTGGGACATCTCATCAGCGATTCTTGATGATTCAATCATCTAATATACACGCTATACTTTTAGCGCGAAACTTACTATCATCAGCATGTTGATGATGTGAGGATGGGTCTATGCCAAGGCTTCCATTGAAATATTATTGCTATGTATGTGGTCATTCAAATGACTTAGAATTGGATATTCCTCTCGCCCCAGCGATTGAACGAAACGAGATAAAATGCGTCAGTTGTGGCGACGTGACACATCTACTACTCACTGCATGTCCAAAATGCGAGAAATCATTCAGATACTTCCTCTCAGATCTAGATTTTCCATCGGAAATCGCGACTCTATCTAATGCTTATGTTAAGCTTATTGATGGTGTGCGAATGAGTCTGAAAGACCACATCAAGGAGTTTAATGTGCCAGTTCCAAAGCGGTGGTCTGTTAAACTGAACTGTGAGTGCGGAGAAGAATATACCGCGGAGATTTCACTCCCGCAATTATCCAGCTGATATTCACCCGCATAGCTAATTTTGCTCAACAACTATGTCATATTCCAATTGGATAGGACATTTCATTGAGTTTGCAACAAGACAATACTGATGTGCTCGCTCAGCAGCTTTTGTCATCCTCTCTCGGTCTTTCTCAGTTTCAACAGTAATTTTGGCATTTATCGTAATCTTGTCAAACTCCCACCCAAATTCTCCTTTCCGAAGAGTGCCTGACGCAGACAGACGAAAATCTCTAAATTCGGCATGGAAACGGTTTGCAGCACTAGACAATGAAACACCATAACAAGACAAAGCCGAAGCCACAAAGAGATCCTCTGGAGACAAAACCTCCTTTGGACTTTCAGACCAAAAATCTGGTGGCATCGCTACTTGAAAAACTGGCTTATCCTTAATTTCGATTGTGACGATTTTATCTCTGACCCAATTGCTGGTCATATCATACTTATGCTCGTCTTGGCTATCTGACATGTTCTTTCCCCAAATGGGTAGACTGAATAGACTTTTGTTAGAGGAATTACCCATTTTTCCCATTTTGAGCGTTGGATGGTGAGGCTTATTAGGAACCTCGTCCTAAGCAAGGATGGTGGACAGGCGGCTGATAGGGCAACATTTTCTGTAACATGCCCTCATAACTCCCCCCCCTCCTACCATTTGCCCCATCGGCGCTGGCCACCAACTTTTGAAATTATGAAGAAAGGATTGAGAATATAATAGTTTGATTTAGCTATTAGTAAATATCTCGAATCAATAATATTTTTCATAAATTCAAATGCATTCTGATTTTTTGAATTATTACATGCTAAGAACCCTAAATACACATACTGTGACTATAACAATGATTGGAAAGCTGTACTTAGGCTAATCCATGCATGCTGCGTATTATCGAGCATGTTGAAAATCCTAAAGGTGGATAAAGGATGACATCCTCTGCATCAAGATTCAGACCAACAGTAAGAGAAGTTTCTGGAAGCCATTCACAACTGCTGAAGTGGAGTGTAGTCTTCATCACGATACTCTTCCTATTAATCCCCGCCTCAGATGTGAGCATGGTACAACCAGTATCAATAGAAGATGCCATCCCGATGGACAACAGCTTTTCTACTTCATCTAACTTCATCAGAGTTAAGCTTCCATATCAGGTGTTTTCATTTGCACCAGGCACCATCCCAATAGGGTCTGGATTTGCATTCGTGCATGGAGATACTATACGCTTTAAGGATCCTATCAATCAACTCGATGACTCACTCTCCATTGGGCTTGGGGATGCATTCTATGAAACTCTCACAGGAATGGACATAGACAATGATGGATACACTGAGTTTCTGTTCATCATGTACAATTCGACAACTGCTGACGAGGACTTGGTCATTGCTGATTTTGATGCCAGTTCTGTCACCAAGTATAATTGTCCAATACTTGGAGCAAAAGACATTATCTTTGGGAATTTCACAGCTGATACACAGACAGATGTCGCCATCTACAATATGGACTCTATCGCTAGGATTGACCTCAGTGATGGGAGTCAAATTGGACCTCCGTACGGTGTTGGTACCGAGATTAAAAAAGCGATTACTGGGAACTTCTCGGTTTCATCACAGAATGAAATTGCTATTCTCAGCACAGATTGGGGGTCACAAAAAGTCACTATTGAAACCATAACTGGCGACGGAATCCAATTGCGATGGAATGAGTATCCAGAACAGTCCATTGCTAGCGATATGGTACGTCACTCTAGACGAAATGAGTTGGATGATATTGCCATCACTCTAATAAACCAAAACGTAGGAATGAGCGAACTTGTCGGGGTTTATGGTAACAATCTTAGTACCATCTTTATTAAGAAGATTCCTGAATATCATGGAGAAGTCTATGTTAAAACCGGACATTTCAATGACGACTCAATAGAAGATCTTGTAGTTGTTCCCGGAATGCGATATAAGGCATGGTTCTATGATGGGAATTTAGGTACACTTCTCAGGTACTCACAGGAGGAAGTTACATGTTATTGGGCTCGAGGTTTTGATGTAGCAGTTTTAGATTCAGATTCGTACACGGATTTAGCTATTGAAGGTCCTCGAGGTCAGTTGACATTAATTAGAGGCAGCAATGGAGTAACGGGATATGAAGAAAACCGACAACCAGGACCATTCTATCAGGTTACCACCTTTGACATTAACGAAGATGGAAGAGAGGACATCATAACTCTGATGGATACTGTTTCCATTCTTTTGAGTGATACTGAAACTCCTAATGTCGCTTTGGACCCACTTTATCCGATCCATCCGACCATCTATGACACCTATTTGAAGATTGAGCTCACAGCTAATGACAACGTGCGTGTTGATCGTGCTACGATTTTTATGAAGACAGCGACAGGAGCACCATTAACGGCTTTTATTCCTAATGAGATGATTAGAGCTCCTAATGACAAATACATCTACATCACTACAGACTTGCTCCCAGGAGAATATCTGTATTATATCGAGGTTATTGATTCATATCTAAATTCATTCTCCTATGGCAATGAAACCAACCCTGAAACCCTCAATGTTGAGGATCACTTCGCGGATGGATTCTTCTTCAATGCAACAATTGACCATGCAATGGGGCATGTCTTGGCTGTAGGGAACAACTCTGCTGGAGATCAGCTGCTTCACATTGTGACCAGTGGATCCACACTAAGGATGGCGTCGCTCCGTACTTTTACACCTAATGGGACAGTTGTTTCAGAACTATCAATCGAAAACACGACGTCATATGATACATATGAAGTATATGTTGGCATGCATGATGGCGATTCTATTTTAGATCCAGTTGTCATAAGATACAACTATACACACACTGTATTTTACATTCTTCATGGAAATGATTTGACATCGTGGAAGAATGTCAGCTATAAGGCAATACCAATCCTCGAGGGAGGAGCATTCAGTGTATTCGATGATGACTTGGATGGATTTGATGAAATTCATTATTTAGAGGGCGATTATGCTGCTCCAACAATTAGAAGGATAGAACATGATTTTTCAAGCGCCATAACGAATTCACTTTCCCCTAACGGTGGCGCACTAGGAATAGCATACGCCACAATTGTAGGAACTAGACCTCAGATAGGGATTCTTAGGGAAAACAACAGAGTTGACATCCATCAAGCCTTCAACCTTACATTATTGAAAACTCTAGACTACTCCTCACCAGGTTCAACCTTGGAAGATATGCCCCTTGGGATTATTTCTTTTGTTAACTCATCACATACAAGTGAGCAATTCCTAGTTGGATATAGTGGATGGTCGGGCGACACGCCTACAGTCTACTTCTGCTTTGTAGATAATCAAACAGAGGTGGTAGGAAATGCCCCATTCACCGAATTACTTGGCGATCATATCAAGGGTGTATATCCCTACGATGTAGATGGTGATTGGATTGACGAATTATTCTTCTTTGAGTAGTCAGGAAATATTTCGCTGTGTGACTTAGCATATGCATCACCTAGACTCTGGTCAGTGTTTGTTAGCGAGGCATTCACAACCAGTTCAATTGTTCTTGATTTTGATGGAGATTATTTAGAGGAATTTCTAATTGCAACATCCGATGACATGCTAACAGCAATCAGTTTCCAAGGCGCTATCGATTATCGTGCCAAAGTTGGTATGGTATTCAATATGGTTAATGTGAATAATATCGATGTTGGTGCGGGTGAAGACATCGCGGCCTTTCCTGTACTTCGAGCACGGTATAGTTTAGCGACGATTCGTAATATTGATCTATTGTATGTTCTAAACACGACTTTATCTTTAGAGTCCAGCACAACTCTTCAAGGCAGTAACATCTGGGCAACTACTACAATTCTGAATGCTTATAATGAACCTGTTCACGACTCAATTGTTACACTGATACTTGAATACAAATTTGGTAGTGGGACTTCACAACAAACTCTTGGATTAGTCTATGACGATATTCTGCAACTCTACACAACTACAATTGCACCAAATTGGCCAATTGGCATGGTGAACATGACTCTCAATATTAACCATGACTACTATGATGCATATACTGAATTCCACGCAAATGCATTGAGAGTTGAATCGCCCCTTTCCATTTCTATTATCAGGGAGCCAGTGATACTGCAAGGCAGTGACCTTGAGCTCAACATCACCGTCACTGATAGTCTTGGTGGAAAGGTCTCAAATGCTGATGTTTTACTAACATTTGATGGCACTGAATATGTAGCAACTCATATTGAGCAATTTTACTGGATACTGATACCAAGTGTGACAAAAGCTCCAGGAAGCTATGGTTTGCTTGTTTCTGCAAATCATAGCTATGCAACTAGTGTCAAGACTCTGGCAAGCTCCATTTCAATCATTACTAATAGCTTGAGTATATCTAGAAGCTCACCTAATCAGGTGATTCAAGATGAGTACTTCGTAGTCTGGCTCAATATTACGGACATCTATGGGCATACCATCAACAGTGCAGATGTAAGAATTAGTTTTGACGGAAATGAGTTTCCACTTACTGAGATCCAACCTGGAAGGTATCGATTAAACATTACAGCCACATTACCTGTTGGTAACTACACCGGCAAAATCACAGTGGAACATCCATATGTAGAAGGAAGAAACTTTGGCGAATTCTATATGGTAGTCCTTGGAGACCTTTATCCTGTGGTCAACTATGTTGCATCAGTCAACGGGGGAGATAATTTCACTGTTTCCATCTTCGTCTACGACTCATATGGTGCATTCCCAGATGGTTCGTGGGCTATTGTAGAACTTGATGGATCTAACTTTACAGCATCATACATTTCAGGTGCAGAATTTAGCGTTGAATTGAATGCTTCATTGCCAATTGGATTTCAGAACTTTATAGTGTATGTTGGATCTGATTTTGGATATCAAAGAGCTGATTATCATAGCCTATCAGTTTTTTCGTTAGCGAACATGACGCTCGCCTCTTCACTTGGGTGGATTTTGAATCAAGGAGACTCAGCACTTCTAACCTTGACACTTGCTGATTGGGAGGGAAATCCAGTTTCTGGAGCGACTGTCACGTTGCTGAGTCCAAGCAGCCTTGCATTTATCGACAATGGAGATGGATCATATTCAGTAACACTGGATACAGACGGATATGCTCCGGGCAATTATTCGTTGGTTGTGTTTGCAGATCATCAATACTTGTTTGAAGCTGATTTACATACCACAATAACTGTAAACGGTCAAGCATCAGTCGATGCAGAAATACCAGAACTTGTATGGAACCACCAGGCTGTGACAATGTATTTCATGGTTAAGGACATATATGGAAACCCACTATCAGGCTTCGATTACACATTAATCTTCGCTGGCACATATTCCAAGTCAGGAACATCAGATTGGTATGAGCTGAGTTGGGAATTCCAGCCAAACCTCTATCCGGACATGTATCCTCTTGACATAATAATTGATGGCGATTTTCTCGCTCACTACGAATATACAATCTGGGTGGATGTGATGGCATCTCCAAACTCAAACATCCTATCGCCTATGAATGAATCAATAATCGCGCAAGGTGATCAAATTAATTTTACAGTGTTTGTGGAGGATTTGATGGGATATGATATTTCAGGCTGCCAAGTTAGCGTAGCAATACATGGGAGTAGTTATACGCTAATCGAAGGAAGTTCAGGTATTTATTCTAGGAACATTCCAACAGCGGGATTCCCCTTAGGTCAGTATAGTGCAATAATCAGAGTGGTTCACACATATCTAGACACACAAGAAGTGCCAATGATTATATCACTAGAGGGTTATGCTGATGTCAAACTAACATTTTCACCAGACCCAATTCAAAACAAGAACGATGTTACATTCAATTTCACAGTGACAGATCAATATGGAAATCCATTATCGGGTTTCAATTACACTTTGGATTTTGCAGGAGTCTATAATCAAACTGGAATTGCGTCATCCTATCGGCTGTCATGGACTGTTGACCCAAGCTTCACACCCGGCAAATATTTCCTAAATATGACATTGAATGGAACTTACCTACTGTTTTCTTCATTAAGCTTCAGCATCGATGTATCGGGAGTTGTTTCAGCTACTATTCTTTCACCATCAAACTTTGCCTCCTTTTCACAAGGAACTCCAATTCAGTTTACAGTACTTGTTCAAGATGATCTATTCTTTAATATAACAGGAGCAGACGTAGAACTTGATCTACTAGGAAGTAACTACGCTTTAACAGAATCATCCCCGGGTATTTACACGGTGACAATCTCCACTACACAACTACCACTTGGACAATATAGCGCAAAGATTACAGCCTCACAAGGATTCATGGATACCTACACTGCTTACGTGCACTTCTCAATTACAGGTAGTGCTATTATTCATTTAGTAGTTAATCCAAGTGTTGTTTTGAACTACCAAAATGTGACATTTGACATCAGTGTTGTTGACCAATGGTACAATCCAATCTATGTATTTGACTACGTGTTTGATTTTGGCGGTGTGTATTCAATTTCAGGCACCTCTACTTCGTCCCTAAAGTCTTGGAAAATAATTCCTGATCTCGTACCAGGACTCTATATCCTAAATATTACAGTTTCAGGAGTGCATTTTCCAGCTGAAACCCTCACTGTTGATATAAGCGTAAGAAGTGATACAATAGCAACTGTACTATCTCCACTCAACGCCAGTAAATATATTCAAGGTAGAGATGACATTCTGTTTACATTAGACCTTGAAGATATGCTTGGCAACGTAATGATTGGAGGGTCGGTTTCAGTCTTGATTCATGACTCATTCTATATTCTAACTGACCTAGGCAATGGTACCTACTCTATATTGGTATCAACTGATGGATGGGCTGCAGGTCTGTTTAATTACACCTTGATGGTTTCTCATAGTTACTTGTCTCAAGATGTAGACATCAGAGGTTCTATCGAGATACTTGCAGAGCTGGTCTTCGATATTGAATATGCACCTGAAGAACCTGTAAAGGGAGAATTCGTAAACATCACTATTTCAATTACAGACAAATATGGAAATCCAATGTCAGGACTTTCGGTTTATGTAACATTTCGAAATCATACGGAAATGGCTCCAGAAACAGCCCAGAAAGGCATCTACTTTGCTCGTTTCATTGTGACAGGGGTGGGATTTGGTGAGGACAGTATTATAGTTAATGCTGAAGGTATAAGATGTATTGCAGGAGTTGGGGAGGTTCCGGCATATGTAGCAGTACCCGCACCACAAATCTCGCTTAGCGCTGAGAACTTTGGAATTCTTGCGTTGGGTTCTTTCATCATTAGTTTCCTAGGTTTACTTGTGTACTTCAGAATATCATCAGGACTTTCAATCACCAGTGGGTCACAAGCCCAGCTGATGCGAGGGATCAGAAGACTGGACTATCTCTATCTTGGTATTATTGGGCTTGTTGGATTAACACTTGTTCATTCATATGTTTCTGCAGGAGCTGGTGATTACAACCTTGCAGTACTGGAGAGCGTCCTGCTACTTGGAATTTCACTAATCCTATATGGAATCTGGCTCTACAGAGACGCTACTTCAACAATACTACAATCTCAGGCTGTTAGTAGAAGAAGAATGATTCTTGGTCTATGGCACCTGATATTTGTCCCACTTGTTATCATACAATTATACGACTGGGGACGCAATATTGAGTGGCTAGATTACTATGTACTGCGAAACGTCTTCCATCTTGGCGAACTTGCAGTGCCTACAATAATGATGACGATATTCGCAGCTTACATCTCATCCATTGTAATAGTTGTCGTTAATCTCTACAGGGAAATCAGCAAGGGGCTCTACCGAATCAGAGAAATGGCTGTACTTGGCACTCCACCGATTGTTGTCGAACAGGAATGTATTGATCTAGTTGAGAAGCTCGGATCATCAATTCGAACGAAGTTCTTCATGTTCCTTGTTGTTCTGGCTGGCACTTCAGTTCTCACTATGGATTTTCTGAAGAGTTATTCCCTTGGCGTTATTGTTCTGATGCCAGTTGTATTCCTTGTCGTTGTTCCATATGTATCGTCAAAGATGGCTAAAGGCATCACAAGGGTTTCAAAGAGTCGGCATGATAGACACGAAGCCAGGTCTCTAACAGAAATTGCAGATGAGGAAATCAAAACCGATACTTCCTTTGATGTTAAACCATATTACAAACCAGAATCAGAGAGTGATTCCAAAGAGATGGAAACAACTTCTGTTGAAGAGGAATATGAACTTGAGGAGGAAAGTAGAGAGTCAGTAGCAAGTCGAGGTCTGACTAAGAAAGAGCTTATTGATCTTCTTCCAGAAAAAGTGAAAGAATCAGTTGGGCTCGATGAACTGAAGAAGCTTTCCAAGGACCAGATAGAAGCTCTTGTGGAACTAGAAGAGATGGGAAAAAAGAGTACAGATACTGAAACTAGCGAGTAGCAAGCAGTTCTGGACAAGAAAGCCGTGCTGCTTGATGCAGCACCTAAAGTGGCTACTTCCGTGACTTGGACTTCAGTTGTCGTACAGCCTCACGGATGTCAGCCTCATCAATCTCTTGTTCTTCCATCATGAGATCTTCCTTCGCGGCTGCAGGAGCACTAGCTGGTCTTGCAGCCATTGCTCTCTTCTTTACACCCTTTGCTTGAATCTTTGAAACAATCTCAGAGATTTTCTCATCGGTGAAATCCTCATCTGCAGGGAACTCATCCATACTGACACCCATGTCTTCAAGGATTGTCTTCTGGATTGCTAGTTTGTCAATCTCTTCTACTGCAATCCCTGTAATAATATTGACAAGAAGGTCAGCTTTTTCGAGTGGGAAGAATCTCCCTTGAGAGTCAGCTGCAATCCGCTCATATGTCTTGACCGCATTCTGATAGTTCGCAATTTCAGGAAAGCAACCTACAGTATGGATAACAATTCCTTTCGCAAATGCATTCTTCGCTTCTTTTTCCCCTTTTGCACCATCTGGAGTTCCCTTAGGCCACCGGTCTCCAGACTCCACACCATGAGGTGGTGCATCTCCTACTAGTACAGCAATCTTTGCGGACTCATTAAGAAACTCCATTTTGTTCATAACTTGAAGTGCAGTAGAAACAGCCTCTGGACCGTCTCCGCCTCCTGATGCATCCATCTGCATAACGTAGCTTTCTATTCTTGATGTATCTGGAGAGAGTTCGTATTTCTGAGTGACATATGTTGTTTCTTCTGGAGGATGGTCTCGATAAGATACAAGACCAACTCGAAGTCTATGACATAACTCTTCTTTCTTGATTGTGCGAATGATTTCTAGAATCTTAGTCTTCACAGTATTGATGTAGGGACCCATAGATCCTGTATTATCAACAACAAAAACCAGATCCAGTTGTCCTATTTTCTCAGACAATTAAATCTCCTCTTGGTAGCGTACTATAGATTCAACAGAATTAGTTGAACCATAGCTTAGCGGGTTTCCGCCATGAGCGAAGATAAGTCTTAGCATGTTCTTCCCTCTTGATTTATAGGGAACATCGTTAGAGGAAGTTCGGATGGAGAACCTTGATCATGAAGGTATTCGAAGACAAATCAATTAGGGACTTTTTGGTTATTCACGCTATTTTTGCATTCCTTGCAGTCCTAGCTCTTCTGATACCAGTGGCAGCGCCAATAAGCAGTAAACTACTATTGGTGGTAATTGTCTACAACGGGTTGATTTTCTTGGAAGCAGTTCAGAAAGGATACAAGGATTGGATGAGCATGTGGGTATTTGCCATCATCCTTAGCATACTAATGGTGTTCCCGGATTGGTATCTTTCTGAAACGTTAGGGGCACTACAATTTCCTGTCGACGGATTTCCAATGATTGGAGGGGCGATACCCATCTACATGGCGGGATTATGGACAATCCCATTCTTCACAATCATGTATATTGGTAAACAGGTTGAAGAGCGAAAATCCGTGAATTTTTCGTATATTATAGTGTCAGTACTCTCAATTGCGATTTTTACCCTTGCTGAGCTGACATTAGTTTACCTACCTTCATGGACAGCAACTGTGAACGGAATGACAGGAAATCTTGCTTGGTATATTATCATTCCAGAGTTGATCTTGGGACTCTCCGCATTCATCTGTTACAATGTCATCAGAGACAGAAGCATTGGAAATAAAATCCTTGGAGCATTCACGGTAATGATATTCTATATTGGTAATGCTTCATTCTTCTTCTTTCTAATTGAAACACTCCTCCTTGGGTCATAGTCATTTATGGACATAGATTTCATTCATTTGGCAAATGTTGCCACCCAAGTAAGCTACAAAAGGGCCTCCGAAGTTGATTTGATGAGGGATTTGTATGCAGCTTCCAGAAGGACTCAAGTTTGATGACCTTGAAAGACCGCGAAAATACATCATTAAATTCATCAGGGATTACGTTGCCAAGGCACGAGTAAATGGCGTGGTTCTAGGACTTAGTGGCGGAATTGATTCAAGTCTTGTTGCTACCTTAGCCTGCGAAGCCATAGGTTCCGATAGAGTACTTGGTATCATGCTACCGATTGATGCGAAAAAAGATGCTAAAAATATTGGAGATGCAAAGCAGTTGGCTTCGGCCCTTGGAATGAAGCATGAACTATTTGAACTAAAGAAAGCGATGGAAGCCTATGACGCTCTATCTCTTGATAGAGTGGCATTTGGTAATCTTTCAGCAAGACTTAGAATGGTCACTTGGTATGCCAAAGCGAACCAGGAAAATCTACTTGTTTTAGGGACAGGAAACAAGTCTGAATTAACAATTGGATACTTCACAAAATATGGAGATGGTGGTACTGATATCTTACCAATTGGAGACCTGTATAAAGAGAATGTTTGGAGCCTAGCGCGTCATGTAGGCGTTCCTGAGAAGATTATAGCTAAAGTACCTTCAGCAGGTCTTTGGAAAGGACAGACGGATGAAGGAGAGATTGGAGTCACATATGCAGAGCTAGATAGTATTCTCTATCTGAAACTCGAGAAAGGAATGAGTGAGGAAGAGATAGTTGAATATGGTATTGAAAAATCTAAGGTTCAAAAGGTTCTCAAAATGATGAAAAACTCAGAACATAAGAGAAATCCCCCGCCAGTCGCTAGAGTTCGAACAGAAGTCGTTTGAGTGCATCCGATTCAATTGGAAAGATGAATGACTAGTTGGTACCTAATAAAAATCTACAAAACTCAGATTTAAAGTTCAAAATCTTCAGAATATTGCTGTGCATACCATATAACTCTGTGAAGCTGCCTGATTACAAAGTGAAGAAAACTGAACTCAGTGATTCTGATTTTTGCATAAAATGATAGATGATTCGTTAGAAATATCACCAATATGTATACGCCAACAAATATTCAGTTTTATTTCAAGATAGCTCGGTGTAAAACAATTGGCATTCGCAAAACTAAGGAAAAAAAATGAACCTGAACCCGATCTGAAGGAGCTTCATAGACTCAAGTCCCAAATTCGAACTGAAGTCTATAGAACATCCTTCCAAAGGTGAAGGTCATGTCATTCATCTCAGTAAAGATGTCTACAAAATCTATCTATGGCCGTGCATGATGCGCGGCCATCTCTCCAATTGTAGAGCTGCTTAGATTTTAACATTTAGAGAAATTATGTATGGCTTTTCATTTGCTGGCTGTATGAGTAATTTGTTGAAATATACAATTAACAATGGTTAAATGAGTCTATTTAACAATAATCTCTAGTAGGAAGTCGCATCAATAATGAGGACTCCAGAGATTAAAACTGCAATTTTGAAAATAGCTGGTTCTAGAGAGTTCTATGGATATGAAATGCACAAAGAATTGGAAGAGAAAAATATCAAAATTGGGATTGGTCGTCTTTACTCAATATTAGCGGAGATGAAAGAAAGTGGCTTCCTAGAGGACAAATGGGAAAAAAGCAAAGCAGGCCCTAAGCGAAGAATATACAGAATTGGGAGAAAAGGCAAAATCGAAAGAGAAAAAATACTGATGGAAGCGATAAGAACCATTCATGAATTTTATACAGAATATTTGCTAAGCTTGCCCCGAGAAAAAAGTGCCTTCAAAAGAATAAGTGGAATTCTAACTGAGAAATTATCAAGTGGTTCAACTATAGGTTATGCGGCTTCAAGATACTCTGAGCCTTTGAAGAGAATAATAAAACAACTTAGAATTGATGTTCCCAAAGGGAAAATATACGCAATTTCGTCCGAAGCAGCCAATCTTGATCTTGGTATACAGGATGTATTGGCCATTGAGGGTTCATTTGAAGATATGCCAATAAAGGACAGTTACTTAGACCTACTAATTGTGACAGGAATTCTCAGGAGGAGCTACCTGAAAAGCTATCTCTCTGAGTGGCGACGAGTATTATCCGATGGTGGAATTCTCGCAATTGTAACTCCAACAGCAACCATCACTGATTACAATGACCCTCTAGATATTGGAGAATTTGTTGAACAACGCGAACATCCTAGGCAGCGTGATGACGAAACAATTGGTTCTGAGATTCTTCAATCCGAAATGAAAAATTACTTCGAACAAATTGAACTGAAGAAAGTCGTGCACATTACATTAGTTCTTGGCAAAAAGAGTGAATAAAAGTAGAAATGCTATATCAAAAAGTGACTATACCAAACGCTCGATAGCTGTTTATATTCTTTGAAAAAATCTCTTTTCCAAGAGTGAGCTCGGTCATCTTTTAGCCTTTGTCACTCCCCTCCAATTATAAAAAAAAGGTCGTGTAGTACACCTTACAGGAGGAAGCAAGGGTCCTGCTTCCTCCATTCTCCCAATTTCTAATTTCATGATCGCTATTATGTTCAGATTTACTATCTAGCCCTTGATTCATGTCATGAGTCGTTCTCTTATGACTTTGTTAATTAATCATGGTCTTGACCAACCATCTTAGAGAAAAAATGAGAGTTGGTGTTAATTAAACAACCAACTCAACATATGAATTTGAAGGCTACTCTTCGGGTTCAAACCTATGCGATCCAAAATGATCAAGCAAAATCGATTCACAATCAGAACAATCCTGTATCGCATTATGCATGTTAATCATGAACAGTTCAGCAGTGATATAACTGGTATGGATTGGAATGAAGTAAGTAGGCTGTAATTTAGCAATTGCATCGACAACTTCTAAATCAGCCATTGCCTGGCACCCAGGACCTAATGGCAATAAAGCCACATCGATTTGACCTGTAATCAGATTGTATTCCGTAATGTTCTTTGAATCTCCAGCATGGAAAATCTTGAACCCGTTGATGTCAATTATGTAACTGGTCCAGTTTGCTTCTGGCGGATGGCTGGCATACCTGACATCATCAATCCAAACCTCGGTATACATGTAAAATGCAGTGATATTGATGCTTCCAACCTGAATGCTATCCAGTGGATTAACTCCTACACCATTATGTGCTAATATCTCTGCAGACATATTCTCAGGAAAGACATTCACTGTGGTTGGTTTCTGAAGCTGCTCCATAATTTCGCTGTTGTAATGGTCTCCGTGAGGGTGTGTGATCAAAATTGCATCAGCAAGAAGTAAAGAGTAATTTGATGGTACATCGATAGGGTCAATGTAGATGCATGCCCCATCTGCCTCAATTAGCACCCCTGCATTATCAAGTGTTGTAATTTTAATTGACGTGTCATCAGTAGGTGGAGGGCTAGTCATCAGTGTATAACCAGCAAAAGCTCCCACTCCAAGAACTGCAACTAGGATTATGATAACGACAAAAGTTTGTGGTTTACGTGATAGACTCATGTTTCAACAGCCAATAGGATTTGCAGTATTTAAGATACGGTTCAACGCAGCCTTTTACCAGTCAGGTACATTTGTTTACATCTAATGTATAACAACTTTGGAAAATGAGGATATCATGGAGTTGCGTGAGCTGGGTATTTTAAATTCATTTGATGAATTAAAACCAAAGACATGGGGTGGATTTTAGGATATATATGGCAAGAATCTTGTGGACTTACTTGATATTTAGGAGGGTGATAGGATTTTAGATATTGGCACTGGAGGAGGTTCAGTCCTATATCCACTTGCTAGAAAAGTTGGAAACTCTGGTTATGTCGTTGGTGTTGAAATTTGTGAGCATTGCGCAGAAACAACAAATCAAGAGATAAAAAGATGCAAAGTAGGAAATGCAAAAGTGCAGTTCATGGATGCCCGTGAAGCGCTCCTTGTAGCCGCAACCCGAGAGTGATAAACACCAAGCTTATGACTGGACATTATACTGAGTTTTTTGAGTATCTAATGAATGCCAATAAAGCGTTTGAACGTGGACGACTAGAGATGGAGTCAGGTAGACTCGAGAAGGCAATAGAAGCTTTTGATGAATCAGCAAGTCTATCACCTTCATCATTTGATACTTGGTGGGCTTTAGCTAGTGCTTGCAATCTCTATGGAACACAATTAGAAGCGGAAGGCGATTATCAACGCGCAAACATGTACAAGATTAAGGCGGCATACTCCTTTGATAGGGCTACGAGGGCTGAGCCAAGTAACCCGAAAGCAGAGAATGCAAAAGCATACGCACAGACGATTAGAGGTGCACAAGCACGTAAAAAAGAACAAGGATATTTCTAGTTGAATAGAGTTGACTGCGAATTTGCATAGGGTTTTATCAAAACCATTCTATAAATATTTGAGAATACAATAGGAGCATATGATAATGGAGCACAAGGTGATAGCTGGAACAATTCTCCTATGTACATTGATTCTTGGATCTGTTATTGTTCTCCAGCTTGGTTTTGCTCCATCAAGTATACCTTTTGAAGAGATAGAACAAGGATTTTACTGTGGAATCAAAAGTAGAATTAATTATGTAATTAATGACCTAGAATCATGGGAAACACTTTGGACAGATATGAACAACATAAGTACAGGTGTTCCTGATCTGCCCTTTGTGAATTTCACATATGAAGTGGTATTTGCCGTCTTTCTTGGTGAGTTTGTTACTGGTGGATATATCGCTGAGATCACTCACATTACAAGACTAGGAAACGAACTTACAGTTCATATTAAGGAACAACACCCAGGAGAAGGTTGTGGTGTAACCTTGGCATTATCTCAGCCTTTCCACATAGTGAAGGCTTCTGTGAATTCAACACTCTCAGTCGAATTCGAATATAATTTGGTAATCCATAATTGTCTTTAAAATACATCAAATTATGTCGATTATGTTCGAATAATACACTCATTTTTTCACTGAATCCACAGAGTAAAGCGATTCAATCCATGATTCTGACTTAGTAGTATCCGTTAGCCCTTTTTGTTCGAAAATTATGCAATGGAATTAACAAGTTAAACCTCAGGTGGTCCAGCCCGTATCCCTTCTCTAAGCTCAGCAATTTCAGCGCGAAGTCCATGTATATCTTCAAGGAACCATGTAGCTCCAGCTTGACTCCATTGATCGATCTTTTCCCGGTCTTTTGCAGAATCTTTTCCGGTTGTTTCACCACAGACCACAACATCGTAATTTGTTAGATCTCTTCTCTCAGACAGGATGATTTCGAGAACATCATTAAGGAGTTTAGGAGTAATTGGTTCGGGCCATCTTGAATGGACTGGAGCAACACCATCATAAGAAGCAGCTCTTCTAAATGGTGCCTTATTTGGTACCCCCCCACCAACCCATATCGGGATTCTAGGTTCCTGCTTTGGTTTAGGTAAGAATGTCATCTCTTCTAATTGATAGTAATGCCCCTTGTACGAGAAAGGTTTGCCGGACCAAAGACCAGAGATTATATCGAGACTCTCATTCAGTTTCTGAGCACGTATCTTTTCGTCACTATTTTCGCCAAAATAATCAAACTCGACATCTGGTGGTGCACCAATTCCCACTCCTAGAATGAGTCGACCATTCGAGAGATGATCGAGAGAAACAGCCTCTCTAGCGACTTTCCAAGGCCTCCGACGGGGTAATGGTGTGATTAGTGGTCCAAGTCGTATTTTGTTTGTTTGACATGCTATTGCTGCAAGTGCAATCCAAGGGTCCACAAACTTCGTAACCATATCATCCTGTTTGAAGACCAACATATGATCCCAGAGAAAGAACCCATCCCATCCTGACTCTTCAACCTCAATAGCAATATCAACCAAGGTAGCAATATCACCAAACCAACCAAAATTCGGTATGTTGATCCCATACTTCATATGTAAACCCCAAGGTGGTGCATTGGATACAAATACGGATATGGAAGCTCTACTCGGTTATAGCGAGTAAGGGTAAGAAATGGTCAATACAAATTCTTGCCTAGACCGAGTGAATAATCATAGTTTCTATTAAGAAAATCATTCTGCGAGATACAGCTCTTATAGCTTAAAGTATAAGTCGGTGTTTACAGATATTCTGATTGACGAGGTTTGTCTGATATGATGAATAAGTTTCAAGACCTAATGGGAGAAGCTTTTCCCGTTCAA
>JAEORI010000021.1 GCA_016840965.1 Candidatus Thorarchaeota archaeon
AGGTTGACGCCGATATTGGCGTCGTTTCCATAATTGAATAGAACTTAGAATCGTTGCACCTGAGGTTCGAAGTCCTCAGGGGTGAAAGCAGGCTCGCTCTCCTCTGGTAAATCGCCTCTCTCTTTGAGTGTTTGAGCTGTTAAGAGATAATATACTAGTGCAAGAGATTTACGACCACGATTATTTGTCGGGATAACGAGATCCACATTTGTTGTCACGTTATCAGTGTCACAGAGGGCAATAACAGGGATACCTATTTTTGCAGCCTCAGAAAGAGCTTGCTGATCTGTCCTTGGGTCTGTCAGGATAACTACATCAGGTTCAATATAGGTCCGTGGGCCTGCAATGTTGGGATTAGTAAGTGTTCCAGGTACAAAACGTTCAGTGAATGCGTTAGCTCCAATAAAGTGAGCGAATGTTTCTACAGGTCTTTTACCATAGACTCTTCCTGAAACCACTACTATTTTCGATGGATCAAATCGAGCTAGGAACTTTGCAGTCACTCGAATTCGCTCATCGGTTTTCCGAACATCAAGAACGTATAGTCCAATAGGTCTCTGTCGATAAACGAATGGTTCCATATCTTGTGTCTTTACTTGGGTTCCGATATGGCAACCTGCTGCGAGGTAACGATCCATCGGTGCCAAGAGCTCTAAATCAGCGACTTCTATCTCACTCATTCTACTTAACCTCCACTATTTCAGTAGTGGCAAATGCCATGAAACTGTCAATAATATCAATATGAGCAAGTAGCATCCTTCGACAACAATACCGAGTTAATCCAATATTATCGAGTACTACTGCAGGGTCTTCTCCTTGTCGAACTTCTCGTTTGAATTGTTCGAACTTGTCTGCAACTACTTTACCGCAAGTGAAACATCGTACTGGTATAATCATTCTTGAACCGCCTCACCTGTATGATTTCTGATAGCGTGAACGAGCTGAAGGGCCACCAAATTTCTTTGGCTCTGTTCTTCGTGGGTCTCCAACCAACATCGTTCGGTCATGATCAATCATCTTGGATCGTGCTTCAAAGTCCTGGCTCATTTGGAAAAGTCCTGTGGATATTGCCATTCGTACAGCATCAGCCTGACTCATAAAGCCACCACCTTCGCTTCGCACCTTGATATCATATCGTTTCCACCCTTCTCCGAAAAGAATCAGTGGTTCCATGATACGCATGCGAGCAAGCTCGGGTTGCAAGATTTCCAGAGGTTGACCATTAATCCTAATTCGACCAGCGCCATCTCTTAGTGTGGCTTTTGCCAGACTTGTCTTTCTCTTGCCTGTACTGACTACAACTCTCATCCTATTCTACCTCCGGATTTCTCCAACCAAGTTCGTGACTCAGGTCTGCAACCGTGATGAACTTCTGTTTCATGCTTGTATATTTTGCACCCTCAAGCACAATCTTCTCTGAATCTGCGTATTTTTCGGGAACTCCAATGTACACCTTGATACGTTTGAGTGCTTCTTTTCCGCGGGGTGTGGGCCACGGTAGCATTCCACGAATCATCCGTCTCACCATTTTATCAGGACGGCGTTGATGAAATGGACCTCTTGTTGGATTATAGGAGGTGCGAACATTGAATTTCTCTTTGAACTTCTCAATCACTGTTCTGCGTTTGCCTGTGATTATGGCTTTTTCAATGTTGACGATTACAATGTTGTCACCGAGTAGAGCAGCTTTTGCAGCTTTTGCTCCTAGTCGACCAACAACCATATTCTCGGCATCATAGATTTTGATATTATCAGTACTCATCAGAACCACCTATACAATGATTGTAACTCCTTTCCCTTTGGGAATCTGAGTGAGTAGCTCATCAATGGATATCAATGAACCACCAGCTCCGACTATTACTGTTCTTGCAGCTGTAGATGCATTAAGAGCTGCTACAGTCACTTTGTGAGAGAGAATGCCTGATCCTAGTACCTTTCCCGGTACTACAATGATATCTCCCGCACTGGTATAGCGATTAATTTTTCCAATATTTACTGTAGCACGTTGACGAGCCGGTCTAGCTAAAAGCTCTGCAACGCGCTTCCATATCCCAACATTATGTTTAGCAGAAGTTTTTCTTAGCGCATTGATAAGAGCGCGTGTGTTGGGGTCAGTTGGTCCAGATTTGACGGATCTTTCCATAGTATCATACCTCACAGTGAATTTGCATAGTCAAGAGCCAACCTGATTCTTTCTTTCAGTAACTCAGAAGATTTCTCAACAATTTCCTCGGGACTTAACGCACCTGTCGATTCCACCTTAAACAGAAATGCATCTTTCTTGGAGTCAATGGTGATTGCTTCAGGCTCACAGACTTCAACACAAGCCTCGCAAAGGCTACAGTCCAGAGTGTTTTGAGTCGATATTGTATCGCCATCAATCAAGAGAATGTTCTTTGGACAAACATCAACACAATCACCACACTGATTGCATTTCTCCTTGTTTACCTCAACAATGGGTACATACTTGTATGACACGGTTGATACTGGCTGAAATTTCGCGTTCTCAACACCTTTTCCAAGTCGAGCATATGCTTCGATAATTAGACGTTGATTAGGAGCTAGTTTTACCAGGGGAATATCTCCTGATGCAGGAACTACTTTCGGGTCTTGCGAAGTCAGGTCGCGGGAGTAGACTATTCTCTCCTCATCGCCTGTTTCTTCCTCTAGAGTGAGTGTGCACTGACAAAGGCTGCATCCTTTACCTTCACAATCACATTCCTCTGGCAGGTTGTAACTTTCTAAATCGGTAATAAGCGGAATTAGACCTAATCTATGTGCAAGCATCTCATCGTACATCACGCTTGTGTTCTCAAGAACAAGCACTTCATCTATTGCCATGGCAGGCAATCTGGTAAGCATGGTTCTGCGCAATGCATTTGCAAACGCAACATCCACACCTTCCACTAAGAAGTGAATGATGTTGTCTTGTTTGTGAATTATCGTGATTTCCATCGACTCACCCGACCGTAATTTTCAGTCCATACCCAAAAGACATGCTTTCCCGGACGGACTCGCCATTTGACTGGATATAGTCAGATGGCTCACTCGCCCATGTCCTGGGCATCTTCGCCTGATTTCTCTGAACATAAAAGGCTTGTCCTACGGCTAGCTTTATCCAAAAAAGAGTGTTGAGTGAAAAAAGTCTATGCTGCAACCTGTACCATATCACGCAGTCCATTTACGATTAATTTGTAACCAGTGAGACGTTGTTTTGGATCAATGGCAACCATACCAACAGTTGGAACTCCGAGTAAATCTTGCACTGATTCAGGTCTCATTGAACCTGGAAGGTCTTGCTTATTGGCAATGGCGATGATTTTCACGCCATCTAGCTGATTCTTATACTTTTCAAGTAGCTGTCGAGTCTTAAGAACTGCTTTGGGATTACTCTCTGTGACAACGACAACCATTTTGCTACCCCTCATGAAGTCAGGCCATAAGAATTCGAAGTGAGACTGGCCACCCATCTCGATTAAGGAAACTTTCGTGCTGCTGTCGATTGTTATTGTACCGCAGCTCATACCTGCAGTTGGTTGATAGTTGGCCTCTAACTTTGGTGCCCTGTCTGTGAGGAGTTTGATTAGTGTGGACTTGCCAGCATAGCCAGACCCCATCAAGGCAACCTTGACATACTCTGTCATGAGTTTTGACTCCAAGTAGAAGGTGTTTGGTTAGTGTATAGGTTGCTGTATTTCGTGCGTAATACTCGCTATTAGAAAAATGCCTTTTTGAAGGACTACTTAAGACTGGTGAAATAACCGAAGCGGAAATCGCAAAAGGCGCTAGATAGAAGAGCTTAACAGTAAAAGCGAATTTCTCCATCGAGTGAGATTGAGATGTCCTTCAAGGGTCCGGATATTATCATCATTGAGGAAGGAGCCCTAAGTGAGCTTCAACTACTGATGAAGGACTATTCCAATCCTATCTGCGTGACTGATGAACTGATTCATTCGCAATATTCTAAACGTTTGGAGAATGCAATTGGAAAACCTTGCAGATGGTTATTTGCTTCCACATATCGGGCTGATACTAATACTGTTCTTGGGAAAGTCGATATCGTGTTAGGGTTTGGGGGAGGAAGCAGTCTAGATGTAGCTAAACTGATTTCTCGAGATACTGGTATCAACTGGATATCAATACCAACAGCCGCATCTCACGATGGGATAGCAAGCGAAGTTGCATCTGTCAGTCACAATGGCTACAAATATTCGGAAAAGTGCAAGGGACCTCTTGCAGTCATTGCAGACACTTCAATCATCTCAAAGGCACCACCTAGATTGAAACTTGCAGGGCTTGGAGACGTAATATGTAAGGCATCTAGTTTAGCAGAATGGAAATTAGCTCATGAAATAAAGAATGAGCCTTTTGACGACATAATCTATGTGATGGTACAGAAGGCATTGGATTCTATACTAGTAAGCGATGATCTTGAAACCCTAATAAGTGCTGAAATCGAAGCAGGCCGTGCTATGAGCATTTTTGGAAGTTCACGACCTTGCTCTGGAACTGAACATGCTATTTCTCATGCTATGGATAGAACCAATACTGAATTGCATGGATTACAGGTTGCATTTGCTACACCACTTTGTCTTCATTATCTTCTAGAAACTGGATGTACAGAGTACAAACCGGGCGATATGATGACTTTCATGTCGGAGAGAGGAATGCCAACTACATTATCAGGGATGAAGATTGGTGAAGACCAGTTTATTGATAGTATACATCATGGGCTTAACATTATGGAGAAGAGGAAAAGATATTCTGTCTTAAGCCACCTGCATGTTGATGATGTATCGCTAAGGTCAGTAATGAGAGATTTGGGGTATTGACATACCAACCACTTCGACAGTTTTAAAAGAAGTTGGATTGACGACGCAGAGGAACCTATCCTTCATAGGAGAGGTCAAGTTTGCATATACCGATGAAGAACTAAACTGAGGTAGAAAACAATGCCAAAGCCAAGTTTTGTAGAATGGGAGCCTACTGAGGAACTTCAGAAGAAAGCCCTCGAAGCTCTAGAAATAGCCAAAGACACGGGTCGTATCAAGAAAGGTATCAATGAAGCGACGAAGAGTATTGAGCGTGGTATAGCACGTTTAGTAATAGTTGCTGAAGATGTTGAACCTCAAGAAGTAATCATGTACTTACCTGGTCTTTGTGACGATAAGAAAGCTCCTTACATCTTTGTGAAGAGTAAAGCGGATCTTGGAAATGCTGCAGGTATAGAGCGACCTACTGCCGCTGTCGCAATCATTGTTGAAGGTAAGGCAAAAGAGCTAGTTGATGATCTTGTAGAGAAAATCAACGGTCTCCGTAAGTAAATTCTGGGTGATGACCGACAATGAGCAAAGAAGAAGAAGAAGCAACTCCATCAATTCCTGCAGAGGTCATCCAGCTATTAGGAAGAACTGGAGTGACCGGTGAAATCACACAAGTCCGTGTGAAGATTCTGGATGGCAGGGACAAGGGTCGAGTCCTGACTCGGAACGTGAAAGGACCAATTAGAATGGGAGACATCCTAATCCTAAGAGAAACTGAACGTGAAGCCCGTAAGATGAGGAGGCGCTAGCCATTGGTAGGAACACAGAAGTGCTCGTTCTGCGGAAAGGATATTGAGCCTGGTACAGGATCTGCTTTTGTTCAAACCAAAGATGGGGCGGTTTTTTGGTTCTGCTCTAACAAGTGTAAGGTGAATAGACTCAAACTCCAGTATAAGCCGAGAGACACACGATGGACTGCCGACTATGAGAAAGGCGGCAAGATTTCGAGATAATTCAAACGATTGTAGTGTGAAACCAAAGGTGGTCAAAGCCACCTGAGGTTTCCTCTATACCTTTTCTACTTCTTCTTTCACGAAATCAAAGATTGCTAAAGCCAGCGCATTGATATCTTCTGGAGATATTCCTCTCGAGTCTTTTCCCAGAAAGTGAATTAAAGACTGAAGAACATCATTCGAAATGTCGAGATTCTCAATCGCGTTTTTCACAACATTTCGAATCTCCATTGTATAATCAGCATCGCCTGAGATGTATTGCTTGATGTACACTCTAGTCTGTTCTTCTGCACCAGAGGACTCTTCGAGACCTCCTTTACCAGTCCAAAGCTCAATCTCTTTTGTAGCAGTTTCTGGAGCATCAGAAGCATGTGCAATGTTTATTCCGGCCCAGATACCATACTTACCCCGAAGAGACGTGGGGTCAGCCTTTTGGACAAAGGTTGCACCGAGTGCGTCGCGAACTCCTTGAATTACATTATCACCTTCAAAAATCATGGACAGTACTGGAGCCGAAGATATGAAATCAACTAACCATGGAAAAAATGGTTTCTCTCTATGAACTCCATAGTGTAGCTTAGCTAATGATTTCGGGACCTTCATCTCGCGAAATGCGCATATTTTGTAGCCTCGATCTAGCAGGGCTTCTAGAACTAATGCGCTTACTCTTCGTCGTACTGTACCGTCTGGCTTAATTATTACTAACGAGCGTTCCAAATTATTTCACCTATTGCTCTCCAGGATACATGAATTTTGTATCTACATCTTTCGCGGGAAAATGCAAGAATATAACACATTTCATTCGACGTACTTTGGTAAAAACGACACTTTCATAACTATAACTCGGTGTCCAACAGCCAATTCCTTGTGAGGTGCCAGCCATGACAAGTAAAGCCAAGTTACGTTCTCCAATCGTCACTGTCTTGGGACATATTGATCATGGAAAGACCTCTTTGCTTGACAAGATGCGAGGAACAGGAGTTCAGGAGAGAGAGGTTGGTGGTATCACTCAGCACATTGGTGCTTCATTCTTTCCGACTGAAACAATCCTTTCGATTTGCGGAAATCTACTAAAAACTGTTAACACAGAACTGACTATTGATGGACTACTGTTTATTGACACACCTGGTCATGAAGCATATCTTAACCTCAGAAGACGGGGTGGTGCAATAGCAGACATAGCAATTCTTGTAATTGACATCAATGAGGGCCCACTTACCCAGTCATACGAATCGCTCAAAATCTTACAATCCGGGAAGACTCCATTTCTTATTGCAGCAAATAAGCTTGACAAGGTTCCTGGCTGGCGAGAGAAGCCCGGGATGACTCTTTTCGAGGCGATTAAGGCACAGAGTCAAACCGTGCAGAATGAGATTGATAGAAGACTCTATGAGATTGTTGGAGCTCTCTCTGCTAATAATATTCAATCAGAACGATTTGATCGTGTGAAAGACTTCAGAAAAACCGTAGCAATCGTCCCAACTAGTGCCAAGACAGGAGATGGAATTCCTGAGCTCCTGATGGTCCTCTCAGGGCTGACTCAGCAATATATGAAAGAGCGGTTGAGAATATCCGAAGGTCCTGCGAGAGGTGCCATTCTGGAGGTACGAGAAGAAACGGGATTAGGTATCACCCTAGACACAATAATTTACGAGGGCATTCTCAAGAAGACTGACACAGTAGTGATTGGTGGACTTGATGATGTAATTGTAGCTAAAATCAGAGCCTTGTTATTACCAAAGCCATTAGATGAGATTAGAGACCCGAAGGAGAAATTTACTCATGTAGACAAGGTTCATGCAGCAGCTGGTGTTAAAATTGTGTCACCAGATATAGAAGGAGCTGTTGCTGGTGCTCCAGTATATGCGGTTACAGACTTGGAGAATCTAGAAAAAATAAAGCAAAAAGTCAGAGATGAAGTCGGAGCAATACGAATTCAAACGGACAAGTCAGGAGTTGTTTTAAAGACAGATACATTGGGCTCCTTGGAGGCTGTGACTCGATTTTTGCAAGAACGAAAAGTTCCTGTGAGAGCTGCTGATGTGGGACCTATTGTAAAACGAGATGTCATCGAGGCTCAAGCATCTGGTGACACAGACCCTCTAAATGCTGTGGTTCTTGGGTTCAATGTCAAGTTCGCACCAGACATTGAAGATCTAGCTGCAGAGTTAGGTGTTGAGGTTTTCTTGAATCAGGTAATTTATCGACTCTATGATGAGTATAATGCTTGGTTAATTGTGAAGAGAGAGCAGGCAAAAGCAGAGTCTCTTAGTTCCATCATTCGACCAGGAAAAATCGAGTTAATGCCGGATTATGTGTTTAGACATAGCAATCCTGCTGTTGTTGGTGTTAGGGTTCATGGTATTATTAAACCAAGGACTGGATTGATCAATGAAGAGGGGAAGCGAGTTGGTACAATCCTTCAGATTCAGGACAGAAGCGTGAATATAGAAGAGGCTACAGATGGGATGGAGGTAGCTGTATCGATTCGAGGCCCTACAATTGGGCGACAGGTGAAGAATACGGATGTTCTGTACACTGATGTTCCTGACAAACACATGATGGTAATCAGAAAGAAGTTCTTGGATGATCTTTCACCGTCAGAAAAGGATGTACTTGAAGAACTGACCACTATTAAAAGAGCCAGCGGGGCTTTTGTTTGAACATTGCTTCCCATTGACAACGTTTTTAGGCACTTCGGAGAAAATCACCGATGCAGCGGGCAGGATGGGCCGTTTGCCGCGGCTGAGACCACATGGCACTAGTGGCATCAGTAACCCCGTGGAGGATGAAACCCAACTGCGGAGAGTTTCGCTGTGGGACCATGATTGGCAGTCTCTGGAGTCTGTCACGAACAAAGCAACATTCGTAGGTTTGTTGTGATTGTCTTAGACTTCCGAACTGGGTCAGGCCCTGGCGGGAACAGCCCTAAGGATGAGTGGTGGAGCCCCAGAGGGCGCTGCCATGAGAAACGCAACGAGCTAACTCACTGTGGGAAGGACATTCAATACTTTGGGAGCCGCTG
>JAEORI010000022.1 GCA_016840965.1 Candidatus Thorarchaeota archaeon
GCACGTGTAGTGAAGATGTTGTATAGAAGATTGAGAAGAGGTTTACGAAAGGCTCAGCAATGGACTGACTATAATCCTGAGAAAGTATGGGAAGTCATGCGTTACAAAGATCCCAAACTGAAGCAGGATGAATTCTTTAGACTGATAAAACGAATCGAGGACATCTCCTCCGATTCGAGTATTACAATCAAGGAGAGCGAGATGATGGAGCTCTTCTTTTTCATGCGTAACATCCAATCACATATGGTAGACACAACAACAAGAAAATAGAGGTAGAAAAAAAAATGACAACAGAAGAAGCGAACGACACTTTGGCTGTGGATACCACCGCGACGATGTCAATCGATGAGGTACGCAAGCTCACGAGTGATATTATTCGAGAATGCGGCCGCATCATCGTTGGAAAGGATGACATCCTTCGGGACATCTTGATTGCTTTCCTCTCCAACGGTCATGTTGTGCTTGAAGGCGTGCCAGGTATAGCGAAGACATACATGGCACGGACCTTTGCATCAATACTCGGTTGTGCATTCAAACGAATACAGCTTACAGTGGATACCCTCCCAGCAGACCTGCTAGGGAGCAATGTATTCAACCAGAGAACAGGTGAGTTCTGGTTCCGAAAGGGTCCAGTGTTCTCAAACCTGGTCTTGGCTGATGAGATCAACAGATGTCCTCCGAAGTCACAGAGCGCACTGCTTGAAGTGATGGAGGAGCGTCAGGTGTCAATAGAGGGAGTGACTAGAAAGCTCCCAAGACCATTCCTAATCATCGCTACACAGAACCCTGTGGAACAGGAAGGAACCTATCCTCTTCCTGAGGCACAGCTTGATAGGTTCATGTTCAGGCTTCTACTCGATTACCCGACAGATTCCGAAGAGGCCGAAGTCATTAGGAGGAAGCACCTTGGTGAAGCGACAGATCTCAATGTTCTTGCTGACCCTTCAGTGATGGTACGGATGCAGAACACCTGCAGAACAGTCTTCATTGAGGAGGATATCATCAATTACATTCGAGATATAGTTGTTCGAACCCGGAACGACCCACAGATTCTGCTCGGAGGTTCACCAAGAGCATCTCTGGTTCTCATGGACGGTTCAAAGACAAGGGCTGCAATGAGCGGTCGAGATTATGTAGTACCTGAGGATGTACGACGACTTACAGTCCAAGTACTAAACCACAGACTGATTCTAAAGCCTGAGGCTGAGCTTGAAGGACTCACAGTAGCTCGTGTAGTGGCAAAGATTCTCGGTGAAGTCGACTGTCCCAAGTAACAGCCGTACCCCTGTCAGGAGAATGTGAGTAGTGATAACGCAGAGAGGCTTCGTGGTAGTCTTCGCAGGAGTTCTACTATTGACCAGTGGATTCTCCTATCTAAACTTCTACCTCGTCCTCTTAGGAGTCTATCTCGTGATTGGTCTAGTCGTCACGTTGCCTCTCTTTGCATTGACCGCCAATCTGGCCGGCATTGAAGTAGATCGTCAAATTGACAAGGTAAAGGTGTTCTCGGGCGACTTTCTTCGTGTAAGAGTCACAATTCGAAATGCATCAAGGCGTCACTTTGACTTCATTGAGGTTCACGATCAATATCCTGAAACTTGGATTCTTGCAATTGGTGAGAATTTCATAGCCTCAAGGATCGAGCCTGGAAGCAGCATGCCTTTCTCATACATTCTACAAGCTCGCATGCGTGGTCGTTATTATTTGGGACCCACAGAGGTCATTATGCGTGATCGCCTTGGTCTTCATTATTACAAACGAATCCTTAAGGAACAGACTGAGGTTCTTGTATATCCTACTTGGAAGGACGTTCGTCGCATGGAAGCTCTTGGCAAACAGCGACAGTTGGGCCTTATGTTTGGAGCCCATCGTACAAAGACAGTTGGCATGGGTACTGATTTCGCTGGTTTCAGAGAATATGTTCCTGGAGATGAATTTAGGCTCATCGACTGGAAGACTAGTGCAAAACGTGGTGACATGGTCATCAAACAATGGGAACAAGAGAAGAACGTCCAGGTAATCTGCATGGTTGACAGTAGTGGTAGTATGGGTAACGGATACCCGGAAAATACCAAGCTTGAATATGCAATAAGAGCAGCAGTTCTACTCACTCACATGGGTCTTGAGAGAAAGGACCTTGTAGGCACATGCGTGTTCAGTGATATGGTTCATGGATATGTTCCTCCAGGAGCAAGACCTAGTCACATGTATGATGTTCTAGAGATTCTCGCCATGGCTGAACCGATGGGTTGGAGCGATTATGAAACTGCTATCTCCCATGTTGTTACACAGAGTAAGAAACGGTCATTGATTATCTGGTTGACTGACTTGGAACAGAGTCCGGCTCCTCTCATAAACGCAATGAAGACACTAGTGGCAAACGGACACAGAGCTATGGTAATCAGTCCCTTTGGTCCCTGGTTTGAAGCGCCTGTTGGTCAGTTTGGACCAGTTGAAAAGGTGCTTTCAGAAGCAGTTTCAGAAGAACTCTGGGAACGTCGAACTAAGATTGCTAGAGCACTTGCAAGGTTCAATATTCAAGTGATTAATGTAGGCCCTGAAGATTTCTTACCAACCATCATCAAGACATACGAGATGGCTAAACAGAAGGGGGTGGCAACATTTTGAAGGTCGTCACTTGGATACTTCGCATTGCGTCTATAGCCACTTTCGCTGGTATGGCATTTCTGGTCTACTATCTCCTTGATGTCAACGATTTTTGGCATTGGGATGCTCCGTACAACTTCGTGGTGACAGTATTTCGGCTCCTCTCTCTTATTGTATTCTTCCTAACGACCACCATGATCAGTGGACTGGTTAGTGCATTTGCTGGAGGCGCCATGCCAAGTGATCTGATTGTAGGTTTCTATAATACATTGGTCTTGAGAACTTGGTATATGCAGCCCTATGGTGTGTCTAGTCCTATGACCAATGTAGCAGAGGTTTGGTCCTCTTTCCAGACAAATCTATGGGAGGTACTATTTGCGCTCCGGGACAACACGTTCCTCTTCCTATACTTCCTTTTTGCTGGAATTGGAATTGCTTTGTTCCTGCAATCACTTGCTCGAATGGAGCACAAGTATGTGGGTGGTGCATTTCTCTCAATTCAAGCAATAGTCATACTCGCGGCTTATAGAGTTCTAATAGTTCCTGACCTTGACCCATTTCCAGCAGATTTCATGATTTTTCTCCAGATGCCAGCTCAATTATTGGCACTCGTTTCCTTCGCGTATCTTGAAGTTAGCTATCAGATGATATACAGCTATTCTGTTGGAAAACCAGTCGAAGATCGAGAGGAAACGCTGAAGAAACAGCTTCTCGCACTTCGTCAAGCTACAAGAAAGCAGGATGCGATTGAACGTGGAGATAAAGTAAGCACAACTGGTATGAGTCGAACTTCGGGAGCAACCGCATTTTCATTCCTTAGAGAGGCTATTGAACGTAAAGTTGTAGGAACTCAGGATGCATTGGAGAGCCTTGATGCAGTTTCTGATGTTCGTAGGCTTCAAATTTACGTTGATGAATTACTCCAGACTGATCCAGGAGCCAGAGATGAGCTAACTGCAAAGGCTGCAGCACCGTCATCATCCTATGTCATTGGTTCCACCATAACAGGGTCTGCAATAAGATTTCTCACAGTTGTGTCCATTTCATTCATTTTGATGAGTCCTAGTGTGGTTTCAATTCTTCTCACTCTGCCTATTGGAATACAAGGTAGTGTGGAACTCATCCAACCTGAAATTGTTCTATTGTTTCTAGTGCCTGTGGTTTTACTATTTCCATTTGCAGCCATGGTAATCTCTTGGTTCTCTAGGAGAGAAGTAGTTGAGAAGGAGATAATGACCGAAGAAGAGAAAGAGGCTGTGAAGCTAAGGAAGAAGGAACTAGCTCGTAAGAAACGCGAAGCTGACAAAGCTAGAAAAGCCCGTGCCAAGGCTAGGAAGAAGCGCAGGGGTGATGAGTCGGAAGTTGATGAATGGGACAAGGCTCTTGAAGAAACATTCAAACGTTAGAGCCTATGGTGGAAACCCAAAATGACTAAGAGTGTCGTTTTGACTCACGGGGACCTTGATGGAATAACATCGGGTGCAATCGCCCTACTAGTCTTTCCAAGTTCTGATTTCTACTTTACCCGACCCTCCCAAGTACATCAAGATATATTCCGTGTGGCAAAGGATAGTCCTGATACTGTTCATGTCAGCGATATTGCAATAAATTCACGAAAGTTTGACGAACTGCTTCGAGCATTGGACCGATTTCCAAGTTCCACTGTAATCCACTGGACTGATCATCATCCCATGACTTCTAAACAGCGTAAGGAGCTTGAAAAACGAGTTGACCTATTTCATGAACCTGATCCCTGCGCAGCTGAACTTGTTTATAGAAAATTTAGTGATGCTCTACCTGAGCATGCACTTCGTTTAGCACTATATGGGGCAATTGGAGACTACTGTGACGATACACCATTTGCCAAAACACATTTTGATGATATTGACAAGCGTACAATCTATCTTGAAGCAGGACTACTTGTGCAAGCACTTCAAGAGATAGACTATCGGAAAGAATCCAAAGATCTAGTACACCATCTGGCCATGGGGATCAAACCCAGTTCGATGGATGATATTGTATCTCTAGCAATCAAAGCCACGCGTATTGAGCACGAGGTGTTTAGGTATGTCCAGCAAAATGCCAGAAAACTTGGTCCGGTTGGGTATATTCTTGATATGCCCATCAATGGGTATCGTGGTAAAAGTGCAAAGTTCTCGGCATATGTGACTGACTCAAAGATTGGTATTAGCGCCCGATCATCAGATGATGAGGTTGACATGAGTATTCGGCGAAGAGGTACTAATGTCGACTTGAACAGGACGCTGAACATCATTCTGAAAGACATCGATGGAAGCTCTGGCGGCGGACATCCTGCAGCTGCAGGAGCAAGTCTTGATAGGAACGACTTTCCAAAGTTCTTACAATTGCTTGCTGA
>JAEORI010000126.1 GCA_016840965.1 Candidatus Thorarchaeota archaeon
ACCTCCCGAGGGGATTATGATCAACCTACTCTAAAGGAGAAAGAATCCATTGACAGCATTGCAGCGAGGTTCAAGGAGCTATGTGACAACCTTTGTACTGGATGTAAGTACTGTCAACCGTGTCCCAATGAGGTAAACATCAGTTTTATTTTCGAGGCGCTCCAGCGCTATCAGATTTATGGAGACCGAGATAGCGCTCAACGCTACTACTCTTTGATTGGGAAGATGCCATGGGCTCCAGGGAAAGATGCAACAGCCTGTGTAGAATGCGGTGAGTGCTTGGAGAAGTGTCCTCAGAACATAGAGATCATCGAACAGCTCAAGAAATCGCATGAGATTCTGTCCACTCAATAGAATGGAAGTTGAAGATGTACAATGGTCTCATTTATATGTCGTTAACGACATCGTTAACAACGTATTAAACGACAAGTATGAGGGTTGACAGAATGTCACAAAAGCAGATGTCGAGATGGGTCAAACAAACTGCAAGGGTGCCTAGAGGATATCTTCGATACCAAGTTCTTAAGTTACTGCGAGATGGCCCCATGTCTGGATCTGAGATTGCTGACCAAATTGAGCATGAAACCAATGGAGATTACAGACCTGGCTCAGGGTCGATCTATCCAGTTCTGAAAAAGTTGCACTCGAGTGGATTCACGGAAAAACTCCCTGTTGAAGATGGAGTGTACAGATATCGATTAACTGATAGAGGTAACTCATTCTTTGAGGAACATTTCGACATCATGGAGGAAGTTCGAAAGAGACTTGATTCAATCGAGGTTCCCTTTGCTAATCTTTTCCAGAATAATCCACAATTTCGTGATTACTTCATGCGAATTTCAAAAGTAATTATGGCTATAAGCGAGATATTCGACAACAAGTGGAGTGCCGATTTGGTAAATAGAGTTGAAAGGATAGTTTCAAAGAGCGCAGATGAACTTGAATCCATTTTGAAGACCATAAACCCAAATTAGCCTACAATAGGGAGAGTGTGAAATGACAAGTACTGAGAAACCAGTGAAGGATGTGAGAAGAGGAAATCCGATGTTCTCAGCAAAGGAATTTGAATTCCTCGAATGGGCTGAGAATAACCCTAAGCACATATTTTCTGCTCGTGCGGATGCACTTCAAGAAGGATTTGAGTACCTCATGAATGAGCATCCAAATATGAAACCTCCTGATGGATTTACAGCTGAAACCGTTAGTAACGTACAATTGATGAAATTTCGCAAAATACCAAAGAGGAAGATGCCAGGAATGATCAAGATTGTCCGGAGTCTTCAGAAGGGAATGAGAGAGAGTTGGGACGATATCTGGCCATATCTTGAAAGCATGGAACCCACTCCATTTGAACCCAAACCAGGTCTCTGGGAAGAATTGCAGAAATATATCAAGAAAAAGTGGGATGATGTATTCATTGGTTTCACGGAATTGCCTCAAGAGATGATATTCAAGGGCAAATCCACTCTGTTCAGATACGTAATAGTTGTTTGTCAAGAGATGAGGAAGGACAGAATAGACCTCGCACCTGAATTTGAGGCTGGAAAGGAGGTCATGCGCGTTTATGGTAGTCTTGGGCTGGTAGTCAATGATATTGCAAGGTGGCTCCGAAAGAAAGGAATTCGTAGTCATAGCAATCATCCCTTGGGGGGATTGGTGAACACCCCCTCGCTTGCTGGAAAAGCAGGCATGGGATGGATTGGTAGGAATGGGATGTTGATAGCTAAAGAATATGGACCTCGCCAACGTATCGCTCCTGTCTTCATTGAACACAAATATTTCGAATTCACAGACAATCGCGAACACGACTGGATTGAGGACTACTGCACAATGTGTGAACGTTGTCGGAAAGAGTGCCCAGCAGAAGCTATCTATCAAAAGAGTGTTGTACGTTTTGATAATGTTCCCGGAATAGATACCATGCAAACTTGTATAGATCGCGACAGGTGTTTTCCGTTTTTCTCGGAAACTCTCGGATGTTCAATTTGTATCAAAGTTTGCCCCTTCTCGAAGGCTGAGGATACATATGAGCGGTTAAAGGCAGTCGTTGAGAGAAGTAAGTAGTCGAAACTATTTAGTGTCAGAGGATTCTTTCTTATCAATTTGTAAATTATTGCTCTCATAGTAGGGTTTCTTTAACTGTTTCGTATCAATTCCAGTACCGTTCAGGATAACGTATGCGGTGGAAAGATCATGAAACGATTGCAGATTGTTCTTATTATTTCTCTCCTCTTTTTCATTCCAACATCAAATACTCAGACCATTCTTGATACCACCGTTGATTTATCAATTCCAGCAGAACTCACTACTGAACACGTATATGGAGAATTGTTTGTTGAGCAAATCTACGACGCAATAAAATCTTCTGAGTTACGAGCTATTGTTCAAAAGTTTTCAGAAAATGGCTCGCGATATATTGAAAACCAACCTGAAGCCGATATTGAGGGACCAAATAAAGCAGCTCGCCTTTATGTTATACGTCAACTAGAAGATCTGTCAATGGGAAGGATTGAGATTGAAGTCTTTGGGGATTATTATAACGTCATTGGGAAGCTTCCGGGCTACTTACCAGGTGA
>JAEORI010000127.1 GCA_016840965.1 Candidatus Thorarchaeota archaeon
TCAGCAACCATCCCCTAGGTTTGATAGAACTTGGTGATACTGAAGTGATTCACAATACCTTCCTTGTTCGCATTTCCACACGGCAAATAATTGCTAAAACTCAGTACTGGCCAGTCGAAGTGAAAGAAGAGGCGCTGAATGAGTTCATCTCTACAAGGGAGGAACTCAGAACAGAACATGGTCAGGTGTCTGAACTACCATTAATAATTGGTGACCACAAGTTTCTTGGCAAAGATTGGATTGAAGATTCTGTTCTTGTCTTCGTGACTGACAAGGGTGAGGATGAGGCGAGTATTTTTGAAAAACTCGACGTGGCACTAAAGGCACTCAGAGCTTATTTCAAAAAGGAAGGTATTGAGGGTGCAATCAACAAATATGCTACACTAATAGAACCTTCTGTCACAACTCGACTCAAGATTGCACTAGTGGGAGAAGGTGGTGTCGGAAAAACGACTACTTTGCACCTTCTACTTGGAGATACTCCGCCACTTCAATATGTACCAACAATAGCTTTGAATCTTGAAACAGTCGAGAACATACGATTCGGTAACTACTCGCTTGTTCTTTGGGATTTTGCTGGTCAGGAACGTTTTCGAACGCTATGGCGATTTTATTTCCACGGAGCTGATGTCATTTTCTTAGTTTGTGATTCAACGCTGAGAAATGTGATCATTAGTAAGGACATTTTCAAGCTAATCAAAAGAGATGCTCCTAAAGTTCCTGTTTTCGCAATGGCAAACAAGCAGGATAAACCAAATGCCATGAAACCTGAAGTTGTACAGAAAATACTTGGTATCCCCACTTATCCAATGGTTGCCATCGATAAGGATCGTCGAGATGAGATGTTACGAATCCTAATGACTGCGGCAGCTCAATATGTTGGAGTTGCTCTTCCTGATTTACCTGCTTCGGAGCTGTTGAAATACACGGATGTGGCCACAGAGGAAGCAATAGCAAGTGTAGAGGAAGGAGTGGCTGAGGTTGAAGAAACTGCTATTGCATACGAACAAGAAGAGGTTGAGGAAGAGGAATATGAAACAGTGGAAGTTGTCGAAGAAGTGTTCGTCGATGAAGAAGGCCATGTGATTGAGGACCTCGATGAATATGAGATTATTGAAGAGGAAGAAGAAGAGGTACTTGGAGAAGTTGTTGAAGCAGCTGCGAAAATCCCGGAGGTCGAGACACCTACTGACAGCTTGGAGGAGTTTGAAATACCAACACCGGAATCTATTGGAGCTCAGGGTGACGTAGATATCCAAATAGAAGCTGATTTCATACCTACTCCAGAAATCACCTCAGAACCTGAAGAAGAGGTTTCAGCTGAACCTGAACATGTGGAAAAGGTCACGGCTTCGATTGAAACTGAATTATCACCAATAGCGTCAGAACTTGAGATAGTTGATTCATCAATTGAAGACTATGTTCCAGAATTGGCTGTTGAAAAGAACACCGACGCAATTAAGATGGCAAAGGACATCATCTTTGAAGCTCTTGAAGCAGATGACTTTGATGAACTCATAGCGACAGAAATCGACCAAGCATCGCATGAAGAATTAGACACAGCACTTCAGGCAATAGGAAGTGATGAAACAATCCCAATTAATGATGAACCAGTAGCCGCTGGGGAGATTGATGCTGAATCTCTTGAAGAGCTAGAAACTATCTTGGGGCCGTTGGATCGTTCGGTTGGTGGAACCGGATCTGTATCGAAGGATGTGAACCGGGAGGAAGAGGACTCAATTCTCCCACTCAACGGCGAAACCCTTGCAGAACTTGAACGATTACTTGATGCAAGTGATGATGAAGAGAAGAAAGACTAGTTTTGACAATCGGAAAGACTGATTTGCTTGTGTGTTCAGCAACTTATGGGGAAGTTGCTTGAAATTATCTGATGTCGAACCCAACAAGAATGTCACTGATTTAGTTGTCCGCATTGTTTCAGTGGCTCCACCTAAAATGATTAACACTAAGACAGGCAGGAAGACCCAACTCACGGAAGTACTCGTCGCAGATAATACAGGATCCACGATTCTCTCTCTCTGGGGCTTTGGTGAGGGTTCTGATCTGTCAGCGGGAAAAGTAATCAAAATAATTGATGGTTGGGCTAAAGAATGGAGAGGGCAAATACAACTATCTCTCGGACGTTCTGGCAGTTACGAGATTCTTGTGGATGATGGAAGCGTTCCATCTATTTCAGAACTGGGTTCATCAACAGAACTCATGAATCATGAAGACCATTAGGTCTGGAATCGGATTCACTAGAGGTTTTACTATGGTTCTCGTTTATCTCTCAGCTCCAATTATCAAGAAGTCTTCAAGAAAAGATGATTTTTGCAGTCATGTTATATCTACACTGGAAGAATTAGACCTTAATGTCTTTGCACCTCAATTCCTCGGCCCCGCAGCCCCAGATGAAATCTATAGGCGTGATGTTTCCAATGTTCGACTCTGTGATTTTGTGATTGCTGAAGTTTCAAATCCTTCCTTAGGTGTAGGAATGGAGATTATGCTAGCAATCGAGCTTATGAAACCAGTATTGATGTTCTTTAACGGTGAACTTGAATCTTTATCAAAAATGGTTCGTGGTGCGGATGGGAAAGGACTCATTGAATACAGGACTCTTGATGATATTGAAAAGAAACTTCGTTCACACAACCTTGAAAATTTGATAGTACAGAAATGTCCTGTTTGTGATGCTCAAGTTGCAGAAGTACTTGAAGAAGGTTTGAAGTGCATTGGATGTGGGACTGGTGGTCATCGAGTGACGGTGTGAGGTAATGGCTGAATCCCTTATTGACCCATCTAGTAGCAAGCGGCAAATCATTCCATTGCTAATTCTATCAGTCACCATGGTGTCCAGCGCAAGCATTCTCATCCTCTTTAGTTCGTCTCATGCATTTGTGAAAGTCTTTTGGAGAACAATGTATGGATCTATTTTCATGGCTGTGATTGGGGTTGTCCGAGGAGATTTCAAAACAATAAGGCAATCTATCACAAAGGAGAATTATTATTGGTTGGTGGCAATTGGAATTACATTATCTCTTCATTTTTGCACATGGTTTCAATCACTTTCTATGACAACTGTTGCTGCAAGTGTGGTCTTAGTTGACTCATCTCCTATCTTCACCGCAATTTTATCCACATTATTTCTAGGTGAAGCTCTGCGAAGAAAATCATGGGTGGGAATAGTAATTGCGCTATTTGGTGCTGTATTTCTAGCTTGGGGGGACTTCGGAGGTAGCGGAGTACTTGCATTGAGTGGAGACCTTCTTGCTCTTTCAGGTGCAGTATTTCTCGCTCTATATTTCATCGGAGGTCGAAGATTTGCTAAAGATATGCCAATTACGGTTTACACGACAATCATCTATTTTATAGCCGCGCTTTTTACAGTACCAATATGCTTCATGTTTGATTTGAACATACTAGTGTTTGAACCCAAAGAAGTGGTAATCTTCGTTGCACTAGCAATATTCCCAACTGTACTTGGTCATTCGGTCAATAACTATCTGTTGACAAAAGTACCCGCATATGTTGTTTCATCAGCAGTACTCGGTGAACCAATAGGCGCTGCTATTTTAGCAGCACTGATCTTCTTCCAGATACCGGGTCCAATCACTATCATTGGTTTCGTGGTAATATTGATTGGTATTGCATTGGTGTTGGCAGATATTGCTTCTCGTGAGAGGGCGAAAACTTCAACCCTTGATGACACCAATGGGTCTTAATCTCACAGCTTTTGTAGCTATACCTACCGCATCAGAAACTTTCACAACTTCATCAACGTCTTTGTATGCGCCAGGTGCTTCCTCAGCAATTACGATACCTTTGGTTGCTCTCACGATTATTCCTTCTTCTGCTAGTCCTTCTTGCACTTCTTTTCCAAAGAATCTCTTCTTTGCCTTTGCACGGCTTAGAAACCTGCCTGCACCATGTGCTGTTGAACCCCAAGTCAAATCCATCGCTTTCTGATTACCAATAAGAATGTATGATGCAGTACCCATTGTCCCTGGGATAATAACTGGCTGCCCGATATCCCGATATTTCAATGGGATGTCAGGATGCCCAGGTGGAAAGGCACGTGTAGCACCTTTTCTATGAACTACTACTTTGGTCTTCTTTCCATCTATGACATGTGTTTCAACTTTTCCCATATTATGAGCGACATCATAAATGAGTCCCATATCCAAGTCCTCAGGAGAGCTTCCCATTACTTGCCCGAATGTTTCTCTCGTCCAGTGTGTCATAGCTTGTCGGTTTGCAAAAGCGTAATTTGCTGCTGCACTCATTGCACCCAAATATGCCTGTCCTTCTGATGATGTCGTTGGTGCACTACATAGTTCTCGATCTGGAACATCAATATTGTACTTTCTCATTGCTTGAGTCATTATCTTGATGTATTCGGAACATACTTGATGCCCAAGACCACGAGATCCACTATGTATCATAACCATTACCTGTTTCTTTCGAGTGATACCCATAAGTCTAGCAGCTTCGTCGTCGTAGATATCATCAACGACTTGTATCTCCAGAAAGTGATTCCCTGATCCTAAAGTGCCACTCTGTTTAAGACCTCGATTCTTAGCGGAGTCTGGAACATCAGATGGATTGGCAATTTCGAGTTTTCCATTTGCTTCCTGATGGGCTAAGTCTTCTTCCCAACCATATCCCTTCTCAATGGCCCATTTTGAACCATTTGCAAGAACTTCATCAACTCCTCTATGGTTTTTCAAGTCAATCTTTCCTTGCTTGCCAACACCAGTTGGCACTTCTTCAAAGAGTTGGTCGATTAATGTTCGAAGTTTAGGCCTTACATCACTCTCATCAAGATTTGTTCGTAGTACCCGCACGCCGCAATTAATGTCGTATCCGACACCTCCAGGTGAAATCACACCTGATTCGTAATCAGTCGCGGCTACCCCCCCAATAGGGAATCCGTAACCCTGATGCCCATCGGGTAGTACTATGCTATGCTTATAGATTCCAGGCAGGCAAGCTGCATTGGCCGCCTGTTGAAAAGTCGCATCTTGCTTCATCTTTCGTACAAGGTCATCCGAAGCAAAAATGGTCACTGGAACCTTCATACATTGCTGGGTGCTTTTTGGTATTTCGTGGATGTTCTCAGAAACTTTCTTTATATCCAACTCGAATCACTCTCTCAGAATTATGGACCGGTTCGTTATTTTGGCTATAAGGCTTATGAAGTGTGAATGACCCAGAATCTTATTACTTACTTCATACAGAAGGGAGCTGGGCAGAACTGCCTTAAAGAATACAGGAGGATGAGTCACCGAGTGCCGGAGGTACGGCTAACTGCAATGGTAACTTCTCATGGCTGAAGCTGCAAGGTCAAACAGGATGATCTCACTCGTCTTCTTCAAATAGCTAACTTACTTCCATCAGGATCGAAGACAGCTGATGAAATTGGCGAGGATGCTGTGGTCCGGGTTATCAGTGATGATGTGGCTATTGTGGAGAATGTAGACATCTTCACACCCATCCATGATGACCCATTCATTCAGGGAGAGATTGTTGCTTGTAATGCTACCAACGATGTCTTTGCCATGGGTGTCACCAATGTCATATCGCTACAGGCATTTCTTGCTTATCCAAAAGAATTGCCTGAAGAGATTGTCGTTGGAGTCCTCAAGGGAATGAAGCATTTTATGGAACGTCATAAAGCAAAGCTTTCAGGTGGTCAAACGATTGCGAATCCTGTTCCGGTGTTCGGTGGGATTGCACTTGGGATTGCTCACCCGAATGACATTGTCTATTCACATGGTGCAAAAGTCGGAGATGTAGTTCTCTTGACAAAACCATTGGGCATACAATCAGCAATGAGATCATATAGAGACCTCAAGGATGAGAATCGTGATGCACTCTTATCTAAATTCAGAGAGTCTGATTTGAAGCAAATGCAGGACATTGCGGTGCGATTAATGACATACAGCAACCTTGAGGTTGCTCAAGCGATGCGTAATGTCGGGGTACATGCTGCTACTGATGTAACAGGATTCGGTCTCCTTGGACACGCTGGAAATGTGAGTTCTCTCAGTAGTGTTGATGTAGTCATTGATCAAATCCCTGTAATCCGCGGAACTCTTCAACTAGCAGAGTTCTATGGCCACAAGCTTGCAACTGGTTTTGGCGCTGAAACCGCGGGTGGGATGCTTGTATTCTTAGAACCTCGCAAAGAAGAAGCGTTTCGTGACTTCCTTGGAAAGAGGAATCTTCCCTGTTGGCCTGTTGGCAAAGTTATGAAAGCTAAAGGCACACCTTGTGCGTGTCTTGCACAAGAAGTTCAGTTTATCGAGACCGAATTCCCATGAGAACAATGGGAAACCCTTTGGGAACCATGTTTGAGGATTGCCGCCGCAAGCGGCTGGTCTCTTATTCCATTATTTTCTGATATTCTTAATAGGTGAGTTAGCTTTTATTTAAAGAAGGCTTGAATTTTGTCAAAGAGTTTCATAATGCCTTTCAGTGGTTTCAGGTCAATCTCTGGATCAATGAACTTACGAATCTCCATGATTTCTCTTTCATCAATATCATGAAACAGCCAAAATTCATCAATCTTCTCAGCCTTGGTTTCCGACATTAGAAAATCACTTCTTTGTGCATTTTCACATAATAATTCGTGTTTTGTCGATATAACCTATTCGGTTATACATATTTTATGAATTCACTGATGTTGGGTCTGTTTTTCCTTTGTAGATGGTTCAATTCTTCTTCAAGAAATAACTCATGATATCAATTTCTACCGCTGGCGTTTGTTTGCATATCCTGTTAAGCGCCCACACTTGCTAGACCAATAACAGCACTATAAACCTTATAATGAGCATAAGAATACTGGAAACACACAGATTTGATGTACAGATTCAGATTGAGGACTTGGTGGTTGCATGAAGATCGTTGTAACAGGACCCTATGAAGCAGGCAAAAGCCAGATGATTCATCATATTACTAATGGTGCATGCATCAATGTTGAGCGTAGGGGTACTACAATCGCCATGGACCATGGTTTAGCAAACGTAGATGGATTGAATGTCTTCATGTTTGGTACTCCTGGCTTACTTCGGTTCCGCACAATGCGAAAAAGTCTAAGCGAAGGCGCTGATGGAATTATCTTTGTTGTCGATTCTGTCGATCCTGAATCTGATGCCCGAGCTAAACTATTCTTCAGAGAAATTGCTTTCTTCCTGCCTGGTGTGCCCTGTGTAGTTGCAGCAAATAAGCAGGATGTTCCAGAGTCGAGACCTATAGATCAGCTGAGAAAAAATCTTAGATTTCTTGCGGGTCTTCCAGTATTTCCTGTTTCAGCAAAAACTGGAGAAAATGTTGATAGTATGCTTCGAACACTTCTCTATCTAGTTATGATGCAGTGGAGTTCGGTCTTCAGCAAGTTTGCTCAATTCAGTGGCGATAAAAAAGGCTTGAGTAAATTGATGAAAGATTTGAACCTAGAACGTGAACAAGCAGTAGGATACCTTCGTAGGTTTGAGTTGAGAAAGCTTTTGGAAGTCCAAGTTGGTGATGAACAGTTCTTTGTAAAGGA
>JAEORI010000128.1 GCA_016840965.1 Candidatus Thorarchaeota archaeon
GTTCAAGCATTTAATCTATCAGAGAAATTCCGGACTCCAGTTTTCGTTTTGGCTGATGAAACTGTTGGTCACATGAGGGAGCGACTTGTGATTCCAGACGAGAAGGACTTGAAGCTTGAGTATAGAAAGCAACCTGCAGTAGACCCGTCAGAATACCTACCCTTTAAACCAGACGACGACTTAGTGCCTCCTATGGCTCTCTTTGGTTCTAAGTATCAGTTCTACGCAACTGGATTGACCCATGATGAGAGAGGGTATCCAAGCGATAAGGAAGATATCCAGATTGAACTCATTACGAGATTAAACAACAAGATTCTGAAAAATGCAGACAAAATAATTGAAGTTGAGAGATTCATGCTTGATGATGCAAAGATTGCTGTGATATCATATGGCACACCATCACGAAGCGCAAAGAGAGCGATTAGGGATGCCAGAGCAGAGGGTATCAAAGTTGGTATGTTACGATTGAAGACTGTTTGGCCATTCCCAGAAGAACAGGTAGCTCAACTTGCATCAGAAGTTGATCATATTATTGTAGCTGAGCAGAATCTAGGACAAGTCTATTACATGGTCAAAGCCTTTGCTGCACCCACACCAGTACATCTTATGACTAAACCAGCAGGCATGCCTCAACTTCCAAATGAGATACTTGATAAAATCAGAGAAATCAAATCAATCTAGTACCTGTTCTAATTCACCCTGTTAAGAGACCTAATGGTCACATCAACAATCCTTTTATCATGTTTGCCCCTGAGCCGACCTGCGAATGGGAGATTCTCTCAATGACTGAGTCGACACCTGTCTTGAAGCATCCAATGGCCAAATACATCAGGGAAGACAGACAACCTTGGATCTACTGCTCTGGATGTTCTGTTGGCGTGGTGACAGGAATGATAGCCCGAGCAATTGACAACCTTCAGCTTGATTTCCATAAAACCGTTGTAGTATCAGGAATTGGATGCACAGGTCGTACATCAGGCTATTTCAAGACTGGAACATATCACACCACTCATGGGCGAGCCATTGCTTTTGCAGAAGGTGTAAAGATAGCAAACCCTGAGCTGGAGGTTATTGTTGTAAGTGGCGATGGTGATATTGCAGCCATTGGTGGCAACCACCTCATTCATGCGGCTCGAAGAAACATCGACATGACAGTTGTATGCATCAATAATTTCAACTATGGAATGACAGGCGGGCAATTTGGCCCAACGACTGAGCACGGCAGATACTCACAGACTAGTCCGAGGCCAGTCGGTGTCATTGAACACCCATTCAACCTAGTTAAACTAGCAGCATCTTCAGGTGCAACCTTTGTTGCACGCTGGACTGCGGTACAGGCCCGCAGAGCAACAAAGTCAATAGAAAAGGGCATCAAGAAAGAAGGCTTCTCATTTGTTGAGATAATAGGAGCCTGTCCGACTGAGTATGGCAGAATGAATCGTCTTGGTGATGGTTTGGAAATGCATAAACATCTGCTTGAAGTGGCTGAAATCCAGAATGGTCTTCCGCCACATGAAGCTGAACTCGACTACGACAAGAGAATCGTCTGTGGTGAGTTTGTAGATATTGAAAAACCAGAGTATACCGCAGTTCTTAAAGAGATGCACCAGAAACTCAAAGGGTGAGTCTGATGCCACGTTATGAGGTACGATTCGGTGGATTTGGAGGCCAAGGAATAGTTACCATGGCTGTTATTTTGGGAGAAACTATTTCACTCGTGGAGAAAAAGCACTGTGTTCAGACGCAGAGTTATGGTCCAGAAGCACGAGGCGGTGCTACCAAGAGTGAGATAGTAGTAGATGATGTTGAAGTTGACTATCCCAAGGTGCAGGAACCAGACGTGTTTGTTGCAATGAGTAGGGCGGCATACCTTGAATATATTGATGGACTCAAGGATAATGGAATTCTAATCATTGATGACGACTTGGTGGAAGTTGAAGGCGATTTACCTGATGGAGTGAAAGTATACAAAATCCCAGCCACAAGGATTGCGGATGTGGATGTGGGAGTAAAACAAGCGACGAATGTGGTGATGCTGGGAGCTCTGACTGCTATTACTGGAATTGTTACGCCTGAAGGACTTAAGCAACAAATAGTAGATCGATGGCCAAGATTCAAGGAAACAAACTTGAAAGCTCTAGAACTTGGTATGAAAGCAGGAAGAGAAGCTACTCCATTTAGTGCATGAATTCCGAGCAACCTATGTGTTGTGAGAAGCCTCATCTATTATGGCGATTCAATGTTGAAAAGAGGTTCGCTTCTTGAAACTCTTGAATGAAGTGTCTAGATTCAGATTTCTTAGAATTAACATCCAAGTATTTTATTTTTCTTTTCTAAGGCGATAACTGCAGCTCCTAATGCACCTGTGAGTTGTGGTTCATCAGGAACCCAAAGACTCACGCCTAATTGACTAGATAGATGGTGTCTGAATGCAGGATTCAAAGCTACTCCCCCAGTGACGCACACTGGTTGTTTGACTCCCACACGTTTTGAGAGCGCAGTAATCTTGGAAACCATGGAAATATGAACTCCAGCTGCGATGTCTGCAGCAGACTTACCAGCACCGATGTGACCAATGACCTCACTTTCGGCAAAGACTGTGCAGGTACTACTTATTGAGCAAGGGGTTTTTGACTGGAGTGCAAGTGGACCTAGTTCATCGATGGAAACATCAAGAACACGTGCCATGACTTCTAGAAAACGTCCTGTTCCAGCTGAACATTTGTCATTTAATTCGAAATCTTCTGGTCGTCCAGAGGATCCTATACGAATAACCTTGGAGTCTTGACCTCCAACATCAATGAGGAGGCGTATTTCCGGGTTTATATGATGTACCCCAACGCTGTGACAAGTGATTTCAGTCACTGACTTTTCTGCTAACTCAACACGTGCACGACCATAGCCTGTGCTAATAACCGGAATTCCATTAAGATTAACATTCGACAATGATGAGATAGTTTGTAGAGTTTTCTCTACTGCTTGAATAGCTGATGCACCAGTCTGCATCAATGACTTGGCAAGTATGTTGCCTGACCTATCTAGTAAAATGCCCTTGGTTGTGGTTGAGCCAACATCAATTCCAACACCCATGTCCACCGAGTATCTCTCCTCACATCAGCATCTCAAGTAGTGCATCTACTCGGGTTTCAATCTGTGCTGCGTTATAAACTCTGGAGTCCACCATATCACCTTCAATTATGACTCCTGGTACACCTGTTCTTTCGCTGACTAACTCTTTTGATACGAGTTGCCCAAGAGAGTACCGTTTGCATGACCGCATTGAGAACATAACAAACCCATCAAGGTCATAGTCTTTGATCAACTCGCACATCTTATCGACCTTTGCATCAAGTCCCATGTTCAAATACACTTTGGAATATGTTTCAACAACGCCATCAAGAATCGAAGATGTATCTTTGCCATATACAATGCCCGACCATGCATGCGTATACGTGTCAGCAGGGAACACCACCCCTCTGCTTGCGAGAACATTGAAGAATTTTAATGAGTGCCACGGTGGTATGTTGTCCCAGAGCAAACGAATCTTCTCATCTTGAATTGCACCGATTCCATTGTTCACACGTTCCTCTACCTCTGCGACAAGAGCTTCGTAAAACTCAGCACAGTGCTCTGTCCCTCGACTTGATACAACAGGAGCCATTGTCAAGAATCTATCCGCACAGTTCAAAGGACTTGGTTTGTTCTTGCAAGATTTTAGAGCTCTCGTCCAGAGTTCTACAGCTTTGCTTGAAAGATTCGCCACTTCCTGAACTCGGTCATCCTCAAGAGTTCGATTAAAGTGTGAACCTATGAACTCAATCAAACGTTCAACACCGCGACGAACATATTCTTGGTTATGAGGAAGCTGTTGTTTGTCTATAGGTGGAGTATCCAGGAGGATAACTGGAGCACCCGTCATCTCGGATATGGCATCATACCATCGCAAGACAGTCCCACAGATATTATTGCAAGCAAGTAGAATCTGAGGTTTTGGAAGTGATCCAATTGGTACCTCATCTGGTTTTTCAGTCGATCCAATACTCGCTCGTGCGTATGAACAGAGGTCTTGTGAGTATCCAAGGTCTTCTGCATATCCACAGACCGTTGGACCGATTTTCTGAGCACCGATGATTGCTCCAGCTTGCTCAGGATAGACAACACCTAGGTTCATTGCTATTGGGATCTCCACGGGAAACCCAGAGGTGACCCAAGCAAGATTGCCATTCTCACTTGCTTCTATAGCCTCTAGTCCATTGCGAAATGCAATCTGCTGAAGAAGTGCTTGTGTTTCAAGACGTCTGTATGGTTTTTCTTCACTCGCTCGTTCCTGAGTCATTTTCCATTTCCCTCCAGAGTTTCTATGAAGCTTTGTATGCGCGTTTCAATCCGACCACGATCACTGAGTTCGGGATCTAGAGGCACTCGAATAGTCTTCAAATCTAATTCGCAAGCGGCTTTCTCGATAGATGGTGCCTCAAATTGGTCAGGGTCACAAAAGGACTGCTCGCAAACAATAAGACCTTGAATTGAGAGGTTTGAAAGCAGTTCTCTCATAGCATTCATCCGATATGAAAGACCCTCATGAGTTGGTTCACCAGGCGCACTCAAGACTGATTTTGCCATCGCCATAAACGGATCTTCAGATTTAGATGGCGGTCTGGTGAACACAGTTTTGAATCCAAATGAGAGGATATCCAATATAATGATGGATTCTGTGAAATCGGGGATTTCATTCATGAGAGAAGCAATTGCTTGTGGTTCTACCATTCCACCAGCAATGACGATGCGTGGAGATTCTAAAGTGTCGGGAAGTTTTACTTTTGAATAGTCACCAGCTAGTATCGCTTGCTTTACAGATTCGATGGTTTCCATAAGTCCCAATTCTTCAGCAGCAGTTTTGACTGCTGTCACAGATTCCTTAATATCCAACACCGACGACACGTTTGGGATGGTCAAGAAATTCCGGACTAAGCGAACAACCTCCGAATATGAAATGAGTCGAGGATTGACGATTCTTGCTGAGTAGAGGAATTGAGTACCATTTCGAAAATCTTGTACCAATTCAACTGCACCTTCATAACCTTCTGCAAGAAATGGTCGATTATAGGTTCTGAAGAGTTTGTCACTAAGGAGTCTTATCTCCTCAGCTAGAAACTTTGTCGTTGAATCATCATGGCTATACCTTGTTACAGGGTAAGTTAACCTTAGAACTTTATCATCATGGAAACGAACTCGCCACACATCGCCAAGATTCTGAAGGGCATCACATGTATTTCCAGGGAATAATAATCCGGCAAGGGTCAGAAACTGGCCGTTTGCACGTTGACTGTAGAGATTTCTAATATACGAACATGCGAAGGTCTGGAGACTCTCTTCAAATCCACTTGTAACCCCAGGTAGTGCACGGATAAGGGATGGAGTGAACCCGTGTGCCATAAAGAGCTCCAATGGAACATGAGGATAGATGTAACCAATAATTTCTTCGCCTGCCTCAACGAGCTCTTTCAATCCCGCTACTGATTGTTCAACAACTCCTTCATAACTCAAATCGGATTCCTCTCTCTAGAATATGTGATTCGTTTAGTAGTACACAATTTCCAACACTCAGTATCTTAATTGTTCCGCTGGATTGGTCAGTTATGGCTTTTTAGGAACAGTAACTATCTTTAGAAGGAAATATGAGCAAGCTATGTAGCAAAAGATTGTTGTCATTTGGTCGAAATTTGACTGA
>JAEORI010000129.1 GCA_016840965.1 Candidatus Thorarchaeota archaeon
ATAGTGAGCGCGTTCACTGTACAGGTTTGTAATGCTATTGATGTCGATTTTAGACCATACTTAATGAGTGAAGCTGTAGTAGCCTGTGTGGCATCATTTCCATCACCGATTGGTTCTATAACGAATCTCGTTATTGTTTTCCTTGCTGAAATAAACACAGGCCTGATGTTTTTTACATTAATTCCACTTTCACTAATTCTCTTTATCATAACTCTTGTTTATATGATGAGGAAATTTGCAGATGTTCTGGATGATACAATTGAGAGAGATCTTACGGATATGTTTGCGATGGATCCGAATGTAACCATTCGATCAAGGTTTGATTTAATCGCAGCATGCATTGGGATGACTGTACTTATTTTTGGAATTATAATCCTCCCAGAACAATCATCTATGATTGCACTTGTTGTTGCAGCAGCTTTGTTAATTCCAACTAGAGATAGAGCGCGAGATCTATTCAGAAGATTATCCTGGGATTCTGTCTTCTTCTTGGCTGGGATGATGGGAATAGTCCAAGCTTTGGTCGCGACAGAAGTGATTCAAGATTTAGCTGGAGTACTCTACGGAGTAGCAGAATCAAATGTATTCATAGCCATCATTGCTATGATTCTAATCCCTGGAGGTTTGATGGCGCCTATTGATGCTAAAGCAGTTGGTATATTGATGGCACCAGCAGCAAGAGACTTGACATCTGTGAATTCAATGATACCAATTTCTCTTACATTGGGAACTAATGCTGGTGGTTATGTCGTACCTTTTGGAGATGCGCCAAACATAGTTGTCATGTCGGTTTGTGAGGAAAACTTGAAACCTTTAAGTTGGTCAGAATTCAACAAAACTGTAATTCCTCTTGGTATTTTGCACTTAATCATCTCCACTATCTACTGTGCCCTCTTTAGTCTGCTGTTGTAAAATACAGCATGTGAATTTAATAAATTAATGAATAGTAAACCTCGAAACATCAACAAATATCCAATATTGCGATTTTCATATTCTACTCGATTGTGTTCTTTTTCCATCAGAGAAAATAGACCATGTAGTACTTCGTAAAAAGGCATAATTACAATTAAATCTTTGATAACTTCTAAGGTGGTGTTTGAGTGGTTAGGAATCTGTATCTAAATTTCTTGTTTAAGAAAGACGGCACAAATGTCAGACCTGAGTCCGAAAGCGTTGGTTTGGCTACTGCACTAGCTTCTGCAGAGTCTCAGAAAGGAAAAAGGACCAGGATAGTTAGTTTGAGTAGTTTATCGCTTCCATTCTGGATTGTACAAACTTCACCAACAAAATCAATTGTTCTGTCTGCATCTAGTGGTATGAGAAAGGAGTTTCATTTCACTGACATGAAAGGAGCAAGTGAGGTAAAGAGAATAGTTAGTTCTGAGCTTTCTCAAGCAACAGATATTCCGAAGGTTGCCTTAAAGATACAACCACTCCTAGAGAAAATTGACAGCCACACCACAGATATTGCGAATATAATCGAACCTGCATTAATCAACATGATTGGGAATTACATTATTCCTTCCGATCCTGCTGCTGAACCTAACAGAGTTAGTGTTCTTATTGACTCAGCTGTTGCATTAAAGAGAACAGAAGAGTTCAGGAAAATATCCGAGTCTTCAAAGCTTCGAATAGAATCATCTGAAACCCTGCAGAAGTTAATCAGAGAGAATTATGGTGCTCAAACTACAATTCTAGAAAACATAACTAACTTGGAATTGGAGAGAGGAAGTGAACGAATTAGAACGATGGAAGAGAGAACAAAACAGGAAATTGCGAAACTCACGAAGGATAAAGATGACAAGCTTTATGAATTGCGTGAAAAACACAAGATGAACTTACGAGCCATGACTGCAGACTTCTCTAGATCCGTCAACGACCTTGAGCAGTTCTTCACTAATATTATCGATGTCATAAGAAATGCGAGAGCGCAAATTAGCCAGAAAGAGGCAGATACGGAAGGTGCTGTTGCGGTTTATAGTAATCTCGTTAGCTCTCTGAAGAGTACTATGTCAAAAAGTCAGCAGCCTTTGGATACTATGGAAGCTAAAAAAGCTGATTTGCAGAAACATGTGGCTGAAGCTCAATCGAGATATGAAGCAGACAAGCAAAGGGCAGAGGCTATGTTACAAACTGAGATCCAAGAACGTCAGAAAAGAATCGATGAGGCTAGAAATGAAATGGAACTTAAGACCAAAGAGCTCAATGATCTAAGATCTCAAGTGAATTCAGCAATAAACAAGACAGAACAAGCTACAGAAGAGAGAGTCTTGGCGTTTCAACAAGAATTTCTTGGTCTAATGAATTGGACACTTGATAATAATTCAATCAAAAACGTTGCTCCCTTAACCCTTCTTGATATACACGTATATGTAGCAAAATACGATAATGGTTCTCAAAAAATACTAACACCTATGTTCCTGCCTGAAGGTAACTTTCTGAACATGGGAACGGGCAATACTTTGAGTAAGGATTTTGATGTTTCCATTAATGCCTTAATAGATGATTGGTTGAAAAGTGACCAATCTTTCAAAGATTCCTTCGTCACGGCTTGCGCAAATGGTAACATGCTGTTGGCTTCTGAAGGTGAACAAATGTTAGTGAAAGGATTAGAGGAACTTTTGCGAGGAAAGCTTTTGCAACGCGATGATATTGAAAGATTGCTCACAATTTGGAGTAGATATTCTGGAAAATGTCCAAAATGCGGTGCTGTAGTAGAAGCAGGAGCGCAGTTCTGTCAGAAATGTGGATTGGAATTGGTCAAGTAAGATATTGTTGGTTATTCTTGAAAATCTACGTAGCTAGTCGCTTTTTTAGGAAATATTTAGAGTGTCCTTTTGGATAATCATCCAAAGCCGCAAAAACTACATACCCTAGTTTTTCGTAAAATGGACGTGCTTCGAAACTGTATGTATCCAAATGAGCATTAGTGCAACCCATTTTGACTGCTTCACTTTCTATGATGCTCATTAATTCTGAACCATAACCCAGATTCCTTAATGGCTTCTCAATCCAGAGTAGAGAGATGTATAACCAACATCCGAATGTGCTTCCAAAAACGCCACCAACTATTTCATCATCATTGTTTTTCATTATAACACCTACTGACTGACCCAATTCAGTAATGCCAGTCTTTTCGATGATGTTGGTTCCTAAACCTGTGGTTATCGTCACCATTCCTTTCTGGAGAATCTCTAAGTCATGCTTGTCCCTCGAGGAATATGTAGCGAATGTGAAGTCATTCATAAATTCATGAAACTCACACATGCTTTTTCTTGATTGCTAAGTACGCAAGCGTGTATTAATGCATTTGAAGTAGAATCTAATCTGAGGAACAAATGCAGAAGAATTAGGATCTTTAATCATTGCTTTGGAATTCAAACACTATTGATTCTCTAGGCACTTGCTTCAACAAGCAATGTACTGAGAAAATAATTTCAAGTTAAATGAGCCAAAAGATACGAACTCTCTAAGATTTCAGGTTTGATTTCTAACTATCCACGAATTGTATCTATGATTTTCTTTCCTCGTAATTGATTTGCATGATGATCCAAAAACGTAAGTGCCACATACTGTTGGTGAATTGAGAAGGTCATAGCTGGTGACAGATAGACGTTCTTTATAGCACCAATTGAGCCGGAGAACCTCTGCCCATACTCCTCTTCCCAGTTCAGATGGTCTGCTATTCTATAAAATCCAGTAACAGAGAGAAAATTGTAACGACCAGCTGTTGTTTTTGCTAAAAACGAAATATGAGGATCTGCAGCTAGTATATTTTGGATTCGCTCTTTGTGCGCTTTAATTTCAAGCAATGAGAGCACCATGAAATATTGGGGTGGTACCCAGACTCGTGGAAACCGAGAAACTGCAGGAGAGATTACTCTCTCATCTAGAAGGAGTTTCAGACGGCGTTGTACAGTTCTTCGATGTATCCCTAATTTCTTAGCAAGGAAATTTGAATTAGTCCAGATTCCTCTACCTTGCAGAAGAGCTTCTAGAAGGTCTAGGTCTGTTTCATCCATTTCTAAACCATTTATTTTAGAATGAACTCCTTCTCGATGGTTCTTCTTGAATACATGTAAAGATGAGGAGGGTTCATATTTGATTATTGACTTGGTATGGATATAGACTGCTTCTGAATGTATATAGTCTCGACCTTGCACAATAGAAACCTGTCCTTCATCAACAATCCGATCTTTCCATGTCTGATAATGAAACAGGTCTTTATGAAGTTCCACTAGAAGAGTATTATACTCTTCATCTCTGAAGAAGAAGGCGGCCCATATAAACGGATCAATTTCAATCCATCTGTTTGTTTTTTTGTCACGCGGTAATTCACATTTTTCAATAACTAGAAAGGGGTACTGATCAAATAATAATGGAAATGGATGAAATGGTCTATCTGCTATTCCAAATTCGAAAATATTGTTAATTCTTGAGGATATAGTATTACGATGTTTTCGAAAGCTTTCAGCGAGTTCACTCACATTAATTTCGACACCTTCACCAGCACACACTAACTTCAACAATTCAACATTTACAGGGTCATTGAGCAAACTATGCATATTAGCAACCTCATCCAATAGGTTTTAGTTATTACAATGTATAAAAGTGGCAAATTTATGGTCTTAAAATGCCAAAAATATACATTTTATTTTTATCATTTTGATTATTCTATTACACAATTATGGCATTCATTTGACCGTACCTTATATACTTATGGCATAATTGTATATGCCCTATGCGTTGTACCTATATATAATGTACATGATTTTGTACTCAAGTGATACAAATGACAGTACATAGTGACATCGGTGTTATCGACACAGAGAACATTATTGATGCTTTGAATCAGGTAAATGTTTCAGCGTTCCTAGACACATGGGGACCTGAAGAAGTAATCCAAGTATACGATCCGGAAACTCAAATGAAAGGAGTTCTTGTCATCGATAATACTGCTCTTGGACCAGGTAAAGGTGGAATTCGCATATCGTCAACTATTACGCCATTGGAAGTGTTTCGGTTGGCAAGAGCTATGACTTGGAAATGTGCACTTGCAGATATCCCGTTTGGTGGTGCAAAATCAGGAATCAGGGCAAACCCATATGAAATCGACAAACTCAGATTCATTAGAGAATTTGCTAGTAAGATTGCACCTTTTGTACCATCTCGATACATTGCAGCTCCTGACATGAATGTGGGTGAACATGAGATAGCTGCATTTGTTAATGAGGTGGGCGACCTTCAAGCTGCTACAGGTAAACCAGCAAAGATGGGAGGAATTCCTCATGAGCTTGGCACAACAGGATTCGGAGTCGGAGTAGCTCTAGAAACTGGCCTAGAGATTTTATGCGATCATCTTGGTCTATGCAGCGACATCTCTGATAACAGGGTTGTCATCCAAGGTTTTGGTAATGTTGGACTGGGAATCGCAAAATATCTGGCTGCAAAAGGAGCTAAGATTGTTGCATTAAATGACTATTGGGGAACCATTTACGATCCTGAAGGTATTGACATTGAAAAAGCTGAGAAACATTCCTATGCGACACGGGAGAAGGACTCTGTTAAGAACTATAGAGTTGGTAAGTCATTACCTCGAGATGATATCCTAAGTATTGATTGCGACATATTTGTTCCATGCGCCATTGGGGACGTCATCAATTTGGATACTTGGGAATCGATTAAAGCTAAGTATATTGTAGAAGGGGCAAATAACTCAACAAATCCACGTGCTGAGGAATTACTATTTCAAAAAGGAGTGATTATCGTTCCTGATTTTCTCGCGAATGCAGGTGGAGTCATAGGCTCATATGTTGAATACAAGAGAGGAAATGAAGCTGAAGCATTCTCTATGATAGAGTCCAAAATTAGTAAGAATACCAGACTTGTGTTGGAACAGGCTCTTGATAGAGGACTGAGTCCTCGTGTGATAGCCAAGGAAATTGCACAACAGAGAGTTCTAGACGCAATGGAGAAACGTGTCTGATACCAAGAAGGTAGGTAAGTAGAGTGGAATCGCTACCAAATCATGGATTATCTCTTGTTTGGGGAAGTCTCAGAAATATTCTCGATTTTCCAAATGTGCCAACCACAGAAGAAATCACACTCGTAGATGCTATTCCAGGACATTTCCCGATTGATTCGCACAACCCAGTCCCTCTTGAATTACCAAGAGGCGGGGAAAGAATGGATCTTTCTGGAAGGTTCAATAGTGTGAGTTCTGAACTTTGGAACAATATTTGCGGAAAACTCCCATTACGTGCGAGAATTGTGCAACTTCCACTTTACACCTATAAACGAAATATGAACTATGTAGAAGCTAGAAAAACATTCTCAACAATGCTGAGGACTTGGAATGAATCACTCATTCCTGAGTCAGTTCCTTGTGTAGCCTTGGCTATAAGAGTTAGAGGGGGATATTGCAATGAACGTGATGCTGAATCTGTCTTTGTTCTTTTAATATGGCCAACTAGGATTGCACGGACATTGCAATTAGATTGGTATGAAGGCCCGCTGGAGGACTGCATATCGCCTGAGTGGTATGTCAAGTCCTCCTTATCACTTCCACTTCAAATAGCATTTGATCAGACAATGAAGTTCGTCATGAACCTTCCAAATTGGGATAATCTTAGAATGACCCTTTCTCCAAAACCAGCATTCCTAGGTTTTCAATTGCATGATGGCCACCGGAGGCGGGAACAGACTGGAGGCTGGTTGTGTGAATGGGACTATAATTGTATGTCGAATTTTCAGGAAGATACCAACAGAATAGTGGAGGATATGAAAAGTCTGTTTTTGGGTAATGTTTAGCGAGAGAATGGATAGAAGTTCTAGAGCAAAACCAAACTTAATGATTATAATAATCAAAATAATATATGATTTGTTATATAAAATTTAACGGGAGTAGGTGAGAAGTAAACTATGGAAGTGAAAACAATGAATCTAGAAATTCATGGAACGAAAGAAACAAACCCATGGGAAAATGTCCTTACGCAGCTACGAAAAGTTGCTGAAGTTATAAATTTGGAGTGTAACATACTTAAGATTCTAGAAAAACCTGATAAGATACTTATTACGAGTTTTCCAGTTCAGATGGATGATGGTAGGGTTGAAGTATTTGAAGGCTATAGAGTCCAACACTCGCATCATCGAGGACCCTGTAAAGGAGGCATTAGATATAGTCCCGACGTGAATCTAGATGAGGTCAAAGCTCTTGCAGCATTAATGACATGGAAGACAGCTGTTGTCAATATACCATATGGAGGCGCAAAAGGAGGAGTTGTGTGCGATCCTTGGAGCCTTTCAATTAACGAGCTAAAGAAATTGACAAGACGGTTTACATACAGTCTCATCAATATGATTGGATCGGAGTCTGACATTCCAGCTCCCGACATCAATACAAATCCTGAGATAATGGCTTGGATTATGGACACGTATTCTATGATAAAAGGGCATACTGAACTTGGTGTTGTCACAGGAAAACCTGTTGAAGTTGGTGGTAGTGTAGGTAGGGTTGAAGCTACGGGGAGAGGAGTGTTCTACACAATGCAGGAAGCTCTTCGGCAGCAAAAGAGAAAGTGTAAAGGAATCACAATTGCCCTACAAGGGTTTGGGAATGTAGGAAGTCATTTCGCAATTTCAGCTAGCCAGGCAGGAGCGAAAATTGTCGGTATAACAGATGCATTCGGAGGAGTCTACGATCCTGATGGAGTAGATGTGATAAAACTTGTAGAATATGCTTCTAGACATCCAAGAAGATCTGTTGAGGGTTATCCTGGATTGGATGTTATCACAAATGAAGAGCTTTTCAAGTTGGATGTTGATGTGCTCGCGCCGTGTGCTATTGGTGAAGTAATAAATGAAGAGAATGCTGATTCCATAAGCGCTGAAATTGTTGTAGAAGGTGCGAATGGTCCCACTACTGCGAGAGCAGATGAGATACTTCAAGAAAAACAAATCCTTGTTGTGCCGGATATCCTCGCAAATGCTGGAGGAGTGACTGTTTCATACTTAGAATGGGTTCAAGGTTTGCAGTATTTCTTCTGGGATGAAAAGCAGGTGAATGACAGACTCCAGGAGGTTTTAATCAGAGCATATCATGAGGTCAATACAAGTGCGAAAAAGTATGATCTCAAAAATTTAAGGATGGCTGCGCTTGCTTTAGCAGTTGAGAGAGTTTCACGTGCAATTGAACTGAGAGGAATATTTCCTTAGACTATCCAAAAAAAGGAATAAGTCCAAAGACTCTCGTAAGGTATGAAAAGTTGATAGATATCCAATAGAGGAAGTTGGGTATATGATGGGGAGGCGTTGATTTCTTTGATAGTATAAGCCAAACCTTACGTAATATGACGAATTCGCATCTGAATTCATATGTTATTCCACAAAACGAGGTAGCATGACGAATTCTTAATCACTTAGCTTTTCAAGCTCCTCAAGTGTACGAATAACACTTCTGCTTTTTTTTAATTACGAAGCAAGTATGTATAGTAGCACTTTGATAGAAATTAGTAGATAGGAAAGAAGTAATATTGCCTAGATTTGACAGGAATGGCGGGTCAAAAGTAGAATGTCAACAGAGGAACATGAATGGTTCAAAGAAACTTCTGAATCTACACTAAAGCATCTCAATAGTTCAGTGGATGGTTTAAGTGACCAAGAAGCTAACAGAAGGACTGTTGAGTTTGGTTTCAATGAACTAGAAGAAGTAGGACATATTAGCCCTCTTAGAATGTTCCTACAACAATTTGTTAATCCAATGGTCATAATCCTCCTTATTGCAATCATCATTTCGATTGCTACAGTAACATTACATGGGAGCCATGAAGCAGAAGGCCTCATTGATGCCATCGTCATTTCAGCTATTGTTCTTATTAACGCTGTATTTGGCTTTGTCCAAGAATATCGATCGGAACAAGCCTTGCAAGCTTTGAAGGATTTATCAGCGCCAAAAGCCATTGCAAAACGCAATGGTGAATGGAGAGAGATTGAAGCACGTTTCATTGTTCCTGGAGACATAATCGCTCTTGAAGCTGGAGATATAGTTCCTGCAGATGGAAGAATATTGAGTCTTGTTGGCTTAGAAACAGACGAATCAACACTCACAGGGGAATCACTTGCCGTCCAAAAAAGTAGTAAAATGATAACAACTGAAAAGCCAGCTCTTGGAGATATGATGAATCTTGTATTTCAAGGCTCAGTCGTGACATCAGGAAAAGGAACAGTAATTGTTACATCAACAGGAATGAAAACAGAATTTGGAAAGATTGCTCAATTAGTGCAGGAAAGCAAACAAGAACTTACACCTTTGCAACTAGATTTGGCGGATTTGGGAAAAAGGTTAGGAGGAATCGTTCTTATAATCTCTATTCTTGTTTTTGTTGCCCTTGTCTTCGTCAATGCAACATATGATTGGAATGAAGCCCTTTTCGTTGGAATTGCGATTGCTGTCGCAGCCATTCCTGAAGGACTACCTGCAATAGTCACAGTTACACTGGCAATCGGTGTTACCCGAATGGTGAAAAGAAATGCAATTGTTAGAAGGCTACCTAGTGTTGAAACCTTGGGGTCTACGACAGTGATTTGCTCAGATAAGACTGGGACAATAACTAAGAACGAAATGACTGTTCGATACATCTATCTCGCTTCCGATAAGGTGACAATAACTGGGACGGGATATTCCAGAGAGGGAGAATTCCACAAAGCATCTTCACCAGCGGATTGCATTGAGTTTTCCAAAATCGAAGATCCATTTGATGTGGAAAAAAGTCAAGATCTAAAAATGCTACTTAGAGCAAGTCAGTTGTGTTCAACTGCTGTAATATCCATGATTTCTGAAGATAGAGTAAATTGGAGCGTTGTTGGTGATCCAACAGAAGGTGCTCTTCTTGTTGCAGCTGAAAAAGCTGGTTTACACCTGAATGAAACTCGAAGCCAGTATGAGGAGCTTACTGAGTTTTCATTCGATTCGAAGCGAAAAAGGATGACAACCATATTACGAGATAAAAGTGGGCAGAATTGGGCTTTTTCGAAAGGAGCACCAGAAGTAATTCTGGAAAGAACAACAAAGATCCATGTCAATGGAGAGGAAATCAATTTTAATTTTGGTAAACGTCAGGAGATATTTGAAGCAAATTCAGTAATGGCTGGTTGCGCAATGAGAGTTCTTGCGTTGGCTTTTAAGAAACTTGATTCGAATGATAAAGAATGGAATGAAGAGGAAGTTGAGTCAGAGTTAACATTCCTTGGACTTGTAGGAATGATTGATCCCCCAAGAGAAGGGGTTGTAGAGGCAATTACTAAGTCACGAAATGCAGGTATCAGACCTATCATGATAACCGGAGACCATGCCCTCACTGCAAGTTCTATAGCAAAAAGCGTTGGTCTCGTCCAAAACGAACTCAAAGGAATTACTGGCGCTGAGCTAAGTGGAATGAGTGATGATGAGCTCGATAAAGTAGTGAATGAAACAAGTGTGTTTGCTCGTGTTGCGCCAGAACATAAACTGAGAATTGTTCAAGCTTTGAAACGCCAGAATCAGGTTGTGGCGATGACTGGGGATGGTGTCAATGATGCACCAGCAATCAAGACAGCTGATGTAGGCATCTCGATGGGCATCCGTGGTGCAGGAGTTACAAAGGAAGCTTCGGATCTAATCCTCACCGATGATAACTTTTCAACAATCGTATCAGCAATAGAAGTTGGAAGAGAGATTTATGCCAATATACGAAAATTCGTCAGATTCCTTTTGTCAGCAAATGCTGGCGAGGTGCTCATTGTCGTTATCATGGTAATGATTGGGCTACCAATCCCATTGACCCCTGTAGAGATTCTATGGATTAATCTTGTAACTGACGGACCTCCAGCTCTTGCACTTGGGTTTGATCCCCCACCCAAAGGAATCATGAATCGATGTCCAAGAAAGCCGGGAGCTCGAATGTTGGATAAAGGTATGATCAGAATGATTTTACTCGGTGGTCTACTTGCAACCTTTGCAGCAAGTTCAGTATACCTCTATGTTCTTTGGACTGGTATCGGTTATATTCCTACAATTACAGGGCCTTCAGTAGATTGGTTGTCACCTCAGTACGCAGAAACCCTTGTCTTAGCACAGACTTCGACATTCGCGACCATGGTGTTATTTCAGTTGCTTTGGGTTTGGAATGTGAGAGATGAGTGGAATCCGATTTGGCGCACAAATATACGCGAGTCAAGAGGTTTGTTCATCGCTGTAGCATTCTCATTAATCCTCACACTATTGGTTCTCTACACCCCTCTATCAATGGCATTTGGTACGACACCATTGAGTTTCGAGATATGGATGCCAATAATAGGATTATCACTTATTGGCTTCCTTGCCCCCGTATATCGCTTGATGCCAAGTGAATCTAATGAGGTGTGCGATGAGGAGCAAGCAGCTGTTTTACACTGATATACTACTATGGAAAGAGGAACAAAATAAAACATCTGAGAGGTTATTCCCTAGAAGAAATGCTACATCATCCCGCGGTAGAGTCCGCCATCGATTAGTAAAACTATTCCATGTATGTAGCTCGCAACTGGACTAAGTAAAAATGCACAAGGTTTCCCAAATTCATCGGGTGTCCCAAATCGTCCCCATGCATTTTTCGGTCTAGTTTCAACTCTTAGAGGTCTGTCATCTGGTCTTAAATTAGAGGAAACATACTCGGTTCCTCGTTGCTGAATGGGACCAGGACATACTGCATTTACTCGTATTCCCTCAGAACCCAGCTCATCTGCCAACGTACGCATCATTCCAACTACTGCCAACCGCACAGAGTTGGCAAGTAGGTAATTTTCAGTTGGTTGTTTGACCGAGCTTGATGTGTTATAAAGGATAGAAGGTGACTCCGATTTACGCAGAAGAGGAAGTGCTTTCCTAGTGAGTCTCACAGTGCTCATTAGTGTTAATTCAATGGCTGTGTTCCAATCGCTATCAGTTATATCTGAAAAATGACCAGAAGGTGGTCCTCCAGCATTGACAAACATTCCATCGAGTTTGGGAGTGATGTCCTCAACTTGAAGAAACAAGTTATCAATGTCCAACGATTTTGAAAGGTCAGCAACTATGTATCTAGAGTTAGTGCCTAAAGAAATAGTAGCTTTCTTCAATGACGCTTCTGACCGAGAACAAATGATAACATGTGCGCCTTCTTGGACTAGTAATTTGGCTACGCTGTAGCCTAACCCTTTTGATGCACCAGTAACTAGTATTGTTTTGTTTTTATACTGGAGATCCAAGTGGAATCAATCACCAAGACATCCGAAAAGATGTGAGATATTTCTATATTATTGATTGAGTATTTTTTAGATTGAGTTCATTTTAAGCCGATAGGGATTATGTGAGCAGCCATATTCCAGTACTCGTGCTTCGCCAAAAGGAAAACAATATACGATAGATAAGATGAACCGCTCGCAGGGGTAAAAATGAGACTAAACATCACTCCTCGTGCAGCCAATCTAAAGTATGCAATACGTGATATCGTCGTAGCAGCCAAAAAATATCAGAAACGAACAGGAGAAAAACCACTCTACCTAAACATTGGAGATCCCATTGCATATGACTGGCGAACACCTCAGTATATGGTAGATGCCATGTGCAAAGCAGCTCAGGATGGATGGCATGGATATTCACCATCAGAAGGTGAAGAGATGCTTAGAGTTGCAGCTGCAGAGAAGGAGAAGAAAGTGAATGGAATTGACGTCAATCCTGATAGAATGATTATAACAGCTGGCGTTTCAGAAGCAATTCAGTTTCTAACTGGTGCTCTTATTGATACTGGATCTGAATTCCTCCTTCCAGGTCCGAGTTATCCACCATACATTTCCTATGTGAAGTTTTTTGGTGGAAAGCCTGTATCGTATAGGACAGTAGAGGAAGAGGACTGGAATCCTGACACTGAAGACCTTAGAAGTAAGATAACAGACAAAACAGCAGCAATTTTGGTCATTAATCCCAATAATCCCACAGGCTCAGTATACAATGAAAAAACCTTGCGGGAGATTGTTGCGATTGCAGGAGAATACGGATTGCCTTTGATATCTGATGAAATCTATGACCAGCTCACCTACGATGAACCTCAAACACCAATGGTGAGAATTTCAGATGATGTTCCAGTTATTGGTTTCAATGGAATAAGTAAGGTATACCTTGCTCCTGGTTGGCGAGTTGGCTATGCATATTTCCACGATACAAATGGTGAACTTGATCCGCTCTATGATGCCATAATTAAGCAAGCGAGAGTAAGAATATGTCTGAACGCAACTGCTCAGATAGCAGCTGCGACTGCATTGAGAGGTGATTGTGGATATCTCAAAGAAACTATGAGGAAGATGAGAGAGCGGCGTGATCTTATCTACAAACGTCTTAATGAAATAGATTCGATTTCAACAAGATTACCAGAAGCTGCGTTCTATATTATGCCAAAAATTGAACTGGGCAGCAGATGGAAGGATGATACAGAGTTCGTAATGGACGTGTTAAACAACACAGGAGTCGTTTTTGTGCCAGGTTCTGGATTTGGCGTAGAATATGGTTCAGGACATTTCCGAAGTGTCTTCCTACCTCCTCTTGACATGATTGAAGAAGCCATGAATCGATTGGCAGGATTTATGACGAAACAATAACAAATCAACTTCGTCTTGTCTTGAACTGTTCTCCATCTCTTTTACATAAAATCTGGATCACATTTCTACCAGTGTAGATACTGCCAGGGACTCCACCACCTGGCAGGACCCAATGACCAGCCATATAGAAATTCTCAAGACCAGGAAGTGTACGCGGAACTAGTTCCATTAGTGTCTTTTTTGTTAACATCCAACCCATTGGTGACCCTTTGTCATTCAGAGTATATCTCCAAGATGTAAAAGGAGTTGCCACATCAGTCATCTCAATTTGAGATGTGATACCAGGATAGCAGGACTCAAGTCTTTTGATTATATCATGGGCAAGTTGCTCCTTCACTAGATCATATTCGTTGCGATTCTGTCGAAGATTGTACCAGTAGTCCCAATCAGTTTCTAACATAACTTGAATGACAGTCTTTCCTACAGGAGCAAAAACATCCCCATAATTAAAAACTCTAAGAGGCAGAATATAAGTTGACCTCTCTGCATATTCTAGAGGGTCGTTCATCATGAACATATTCAGGGGAGCTTCATCTTCAAACAATCTATTGACACCCAGGCTCACAACTATCATAGGATCATAAGGTTTCCAAGTTTTGTATCGATTCTCAATCTTCTCATCGATGTATTTTCCATCTAGTAGGTTGTAGATCGTACTTCTTCCATCTGCAGCGGATACAATAACATCTGCTCCGTGCTCAGATCCATCAGATAGAACAACACCCACAGCAACATCATTTTCAACTAGTATTCGCTCGACTTTCGATTTATACTGTATCTGACCACCAAGAGATTTGTAGGTCTTTTCAATCGACCTGACAAACTCATGACAACCGCCTTTGAATAAACCTAGTTGACCAGCAGCTGCGGTTGCAAGAATCATTATCACAAACCAGATTGGTGCCTCAGGAGAGAAGAGGTTCTGAAAGACTGTCTTTAGAAAAGAGCTCTTCAAATTCTCGGTGTACTTTATTGCTGAACCTGAGAATTTGCCTGTGAAATATTTCATGAAACCTCGCATTTGCCACATTTCTTTGAGGGAGTCAAAGCGGCCCCTCAATTCTGGAGGGGTTGTACTCATTCCCAAATCAGTAAGCAGTGGAGAGTCCTTCATCCAATCTACTTCTTTGATGAATCTATGAATTTCCTCAGCATCAGCGGGAGATATTGCCAATAGGTCGGTCTCAAGTTTTTCAAGATCCTGAGTGAAGTCAATAACTTTTGTTCCAGTTTCATCAACAAATCGAAGATATCGTGTCATATCAGCAACGCCATAGGAGCCAACTGCACCAATCTCAGAATAAACATCGTAAATGCTAGTTCCGGGCTTATGACAAATTAGAAAATGTATGCCTCAATCTATAAGGTAATCCCCTCTTCTCCAGACTGCTGCAACACCACCAGGTTTAGAGCTGTATTCGAAGATTCTGCTCCGGTAACCGTTCATCTGAGCGTAACAGCCAGTCGATAAACCAGCTAATCCAGCTCCAATGATAATTATTGAATTATTAGCCAATACCGATCATTCTCCAATTTTTTCTTCCAATGAGGTGACAATTTGCGTCATAGATTTGTGCCAAATCTTTGCAATTGTAGTTTCAATGGGAATTGCATTTCGCAAACCCGAATCTTTTTTCTGGTTCTTTTTTTCGAGAGCTTGCAGTTTTGCCATGAAATCCTGATTTACTGCAATAAGTTGTTGAAACATTGAGAGAACGAGATTGGATGAAGGTCGAAGTCTGTATGTAAATCCTATCTTTCTTGAACCTTGTTTTTCAACAATACCATAGCTTTCGAGAATCTTGAGCGCTCTATTAACAGATGGAACTGAGGTTGAAGTAGAAAAAAGATTGCTTAATCGTTCAGAGAGCCCCTTTTGCGTCCAATCTTTCGGTTCGAGTAGAAGAAGACCTTCAATCCAACCACAATACTCAGGATAACCATAATGAGCATATGCATTGCCAACGATTTCCAAAAAATCTCTACGCAAATTTCCTGAGACCACGGTAAAACCCTAAGTCATCAAGTAGACTTGAGGGCTTATTAAATTTCAGATTATTGAAATTCAGGATTTCAAAATCCTGAAATTTGAGGGACATAGCATTGCCATGTAGCAAATGCTTCTCATGGCAAAGACTATACCAACTCGTTCTTATATGACTCAAGCATTCGAGTGATTTCATTCCTTATAGAGCGAGCCATGACCAAAGCCATTTCTACTTTCTCTGGAGAAGAAGGTCGATCACCAACTACGAGAAGTGGATCATTCAGTGCATTCTCTGTTTCATGTTCTAGGACTGATGTGTCAGCCCCTCCAGAAGCTAAAATACTGGTAATTTCCTTGATGCGAGAAAGTGTTGCCTTTAAACTCCTCTTCTTCGTTGCTTCAACGTCCCAATCAGCTAGCGCGTTTTGAGCTTCAGCCTCAAGTTTCTTTTCCTGACTAGCAAGGAAGACAATCACTTCGTTAAAGGCAGGAGTTAATTTCTTAATAGCAAATTCCTTCTTTTCAGTTTCTCGCTTATCTAAGAGTTTCCTCAGAAGCTCATCATCACCGATTAAGGAATCTATGGTATCAACCATATCATTAACCACGCGTAGTCTGGCTTTCGCCAAGTCTAAATGAGATTCTTCAATATCAGCGCGACTCTGCCTTATTGAGGCAATAAGGCTGTCAATAATTCGAATTAGAGGTTCAGATTCCAAATCCGATGCCTCAATGGCTTCTTTTAGCAAGCCCACCCTGCCATCTGTGAGATCTGTATCACGCGTTAATTGCTGACTGACTTTGTAGTCTCTCAAGACTAAAGTTCCGGGTCCAGCTTGCAGGGTGTATTCAGTCTTCAGCTTATCGCTGTAGGACACACGGACAAGGATCGAATACTCCTTTTCACCTACAAGAGGCTGTGCAGATTTCAATACAACAGAAATATCGAGCGTTTCTCCAGATGGTAGGTTGTTTACTTTTTTCGAACGCTCGCCAGATATCAAATCCAATCCTTCATCAAGATGCCAATCGACAGACAGACCGAGAGCTTCGCCATTGCCAGAGTTCTTTATCTTGACCCTGACAGGAAACTCCTCTGTAAATGTAGCATCATTGGGAAGGACTAGCTGCGATGATAGTTTTGGAACCTTAAGTTTCCCTCGAAGGATCTCTCTAACCATATCGAGACCCTTGTCCACATATTTGGAAAAGTCCTGGCTATTCGCACTTGCAAGTGCAGCTTTTAATTCAGTTACAGCGGCATTCTCAGCTGATGCAAAGGACTCAAGATTGATAGACTGAATAGCATTTTCAAGCATTTGGGGGATTTGACTAAGTCTGACGATTGCAGGAAGTCTAATTTTCGATGCATGTTCTGCTGCAAATCCTCGAGCTCTATAGAAACCCTCTGCTTCCTTGCCGATCATGATATACATCATGCACGCGGTCATGGCAAGAGCAGTGCCTTTGCTTGTTTCAGCATCTTCGCCCCACATAAGGTGTTCAGCAGATGCATTGAGGAGGTCTTCAGCGGCACTCTGATATGCTTCAACAGCTCTTGCAGAGTCACCTATTTCAGAAAGCACATCACCTGCTGCGCACATATTGATTGCAGCTTTCTTGTAGCTTTTGCCTCCACGATATTCACTTGCAGATTTTATGAAAGCATCTGCTGCAAGAGCATATTCTTGTTCTGCTGTGGAAACATTACCTGATTTCTCCGCTTCAGCAGCTCTCTGAAGGTGTTGACTTCCAGCAGACTGCCTAATGGCATCTTTTTGTGATTCTTCCATCCATCTCTTGGCTCGTTCTTCAGACATTTTGAATCGCTCTCCTTAACGTAATGTAGACTTCTGCCAATCTTACTTTTTCCTGCAAAGGAGTATAGTAAACTTCCAAACCATCTGCAGTTTTGACGAAACTCTAGTAGACTTCACGTGGTGAATGTCTAAGACGATCAGGCAGTCCCCCACCATGACCTTCTATCACCAGCTCATAACCTCGACCTATTCGGCCTTTTGAGGCTGTTTGAAAACCAACCTTTTCAATGCCCCGAGCATTTCTTTCTGCAGCCCGTCGCTCAATCATACTAGCACCGCTAGGAACAACAAGTATGAGCTTTTTCGTGGAATCGTCAACTGTCAGAGTTATGGGAGTAGTTGGTGTCCCACTACACTCGTGAAATTGACTATTTTTATATTCAAGCATATGCTTCATCTGGACAATTACACCATCCAGTAGTCGATTCTTGAGAAAAACCCACGTGGTTGCATATTAGCATTTGCGGGATGAAACCAACGTTGAAAAAATAAAGAGTAGGAGAGCCAAAGAACCCCAAGGGACTCTATGGCTCTAATGAAAATTCGGAATCTTGGGCTCAATCAGGTGGCGGGGGAGGCGGAGGTGTATCATCCAGTTTAGTGTCAACCGGTCTGAGTACCGAATCACGCTTCCTCTTTGTAAAGACGAAGCCCATGATGATGAACAATAATCCTACGACTGCCACAATCGCACCAATCAACATGGTGTAGCCAGGAACAAAATCATAAGCTGTTGGATTTGTATAGACCAACAGAGAGATAATGGCACCAGCAATCACCAATAGCGCGCCAAAACACACAGGTCCTGAACGCGTATAATCTCGCCATGTCAAATAGCTCAATTTTCTAAGCTCCTAATCGAGACCTTACCACTTGGTCTCGTCTAGTTGTAGATGAGTCGTTTGTAGCGATTTAAGATTATTGGGTAAATAGAAAATCACTGAATTGATATTCCCACAATACAGCCTGTAGATGAAGTATTGACACTGATTGTAGCTCCTGAAAGTTGACTTAATTTCCTTGCTACAATCTCATGGAACATACAAGGATATCCAGCAGGTATTCGATTTGCAGATGGATCCAAGTTTTTGCATGTATTCAGTATCTTGCAAACACCAGTTTCAATGGTGGCAGTACCAGATCCAGTTTTTGGTAGTTGACTCTCATTAGAACACGCCTGAATCAGTGCTCCAAATTTCCTAACTGCAGTTGCAGGATCTTCAGGGTTGGACATAGCCCATTGACGTATGAGGACATCAGCAATTCTGTTGAAAATGATCTCCAAGTGTCCTTTTGGTAACTCAGAAGCATAAGCAGCTACTTCACTAATCATTGTGGCATGAGATTCTATAATGCTCTCCCAGGCGGCATCGCCGATTGTTCGAGGAATGGAGGGTATCTCTCCAATTCCCATATCAGGCAAATCCGTAGAAGGAGCTGTATCTTCAGTAGTCACAATGACTTCCCCTCGAGCGGTTGCAGCAACCTCTCCGACGGTGACACCATCCTCATATGTCAAATCAGGAATCTCATAATTTGGACAAATACCCGCAGTCTGATACTTTCGAGCAAATTGCATCAATCTACCAGCCATCATCGCAACAGCATGTCTACTAAGTCCTTCGACCCTAATATGACCATAAGCTACACCCACAATGTTATCAAGGTCCAATTCAGGAATCGTCTTTTCAGCAATAATCTTCTTTCCTCGTACAACACGGACTGCCCACATATCTGTCATGACACCAACCTGGGCTCCATAGCTTGTATTCGTTATACCTACGAGTGGGGACACTGGATAGAAATCAGTCATTTTTTTACCTCAATACCTGCAGGTTTGCAGTTCATCATACAAACCACACACAAAAGGGTATTGTGGCTGTAATTGTAGCTGCCACAATAAAATAGGATTCAGGAAGCAGATGTGATACATCTACTTCCATTTCTCTTACACATAACCTGGCAGAGTTTCAGACGAGCTTCGAGGCTGACGCTTCTTCACCTGTTCAGCCAAAGCAAGAAATCGCTTGACATCATCTGGCGAGAGACTGGGTCGTACCTCGTTTAGAGCTTCTTCAAAATGCTTCATATCAACTGGTTTTGGTTTCCAATCTTTACGAACAGCAGCCATTGCGGCTTCACGAACCAAGTTTTCAATGTCAGCTCCTGAGAATCCTTCAGTTAAATCGGCCAATTTTGCTAAATCAACATTAGAAGCCAGGGGCATATTCTTAGTATGAACTTTGAAAATCTCAAATCTTGCATCTAAATCAGGAGGCGGTACAAATATGACAGCGTCGAATCTTCCTGGTCTGAGCACTGCAGGATCAAGAATGTCAGCCCTGTTTGTAGCACCAATCACTAGTACATTTTGTAGCACCTGCATTCCATCCAACTCTGCTAGAAACTGGTTTACAATCCTTTGGCTCACTCCAGAATCGTCACTTCTTCCTCTTGTGCTCAAAATTGCATCTAGTTCATCAAAGAACAAGACACAAGGAGCTGTTTGTCGAGCCTTCTTGAAGATCTCGCGTACAGCTTTCTCAGATTCACCGACATACTTGTTGAATATTTCAGGACCTCTCACAGAAATGAAGTTAGCCTCGCTCTCAGTGGCTACCGCTTTCGCTAGCAGGGTCTTACCAGTTCCAGGAGGACCAAAAAGTAACACTCCTTTGGGAGGTCTAATACCCATTTCTCGAAATACCTCTGGACGTTTAATTGGTGCTTCAACAGCTTCTTGAATTTGCATTTTTACTTTCGAAAGACCACCAACATCGTCCCACTGTACATTCGGGCGCTCTACAAGGACTTCTCGTAGCGCAGAAGGCGATACATCGTTCAGTGCAAAATCAAAATCTGTTTGTGTCACAAATAGTGAGCTTAGAACATCTGCAGGAATATCACCAGTATCTGGATCAACATGGGGGAGTGCTCGTCTTAGAGCCTGCATAGCAGCTTCTCGTGCAAGTGCTGCAAGGTCTGCACCAACAAAACCATGTGTCTTTGCTGCTAGGCGTTGTAGGTCTACACCTTCCTCCAACGGCATTGATCTTGTATGGATTTGTAGGATCTCTAGACGCCCATCAACATCAGGTACACCTATCTCAATTTCTCTATCAAACCGGCCAGGCCTTCTGAGTGCTTCATCGATATCATCTACTCGATTAGTAGCGCCAATTACAATCACTTGGCCTCTTGCTGAGAGCCCATCCATCAACGCGAGAAGCTGCGCTACAACTCGTCTTTCAACTTCACCTGTGACTTCAGCTCGTTTGGGTGCAATACTATCAAGTTCATCGATGAAAATAATGCTTGGCGCGTTCTTCTCAGCTTCTTCAAATGCTTCTCGAAGTTTCTGCTCTGACTCACCATAGAATTTCGACATTATCTCAGGACCATTAATTACCTTGAAACTGGCACCAGATTCATTTGCTACAGCTTTCGCAATCAATGTCTTTCCTGTTCCAGGAGGACCATGCAGAAGCACTCCTTTTGGTGGAGCAATGCCAAGTCTTCTAAACAGTTCAGGAGACTTCATTGGCAACTCAATCATTTCACGAATCTTCACAAGCTCTTTTCCTAAGCCACCTATGTCCTCATATGTCACATCAGGAACTGTAACATCCTCAGGCTTGGCTGGTTTAGTTAACACTTCAAGTTGAGTTGTAGGCGTCACACGACCATGTTTACCTGGGGAAATATTTGTGGCAATGAATTGCAGCCCTTGTCCAATCGAAGAGATTAGAATGATATCACCTCTAGTAACTGGTTTGTTGATAATCTGTTGTTTCACATAGTCCTCAAATCCTGGTTGAAATCTAACAGGTTGATTTGGAGCTAGTACAACTCTTGTTGCCTCAGGTATGGTTGTCTTGCTCACCTCTACCATTTCTCCAAGACGCACTCCAGCGTTGGTACGGATGAGACCATCCATTCGCACCATATCGAGAACTTCATCTTCTTTCAAACTAGGCCAAGCAACTGCTACTGTTTCTTTTGCGCCTTTCAGAAGAACATAATCACCGGAATGAATTCCCAGGTGATTTCTAACATCGGAGTTTAATCTAACAATACCACGTCCTTGATCCTTTGGCATGGCTGCAGCCACTTTCAGTCGAACAGTATCTTCACTCATTCATTTCACACTCAGTCTATTCTATCTTCAAAAATCCACTAGTACCGCGATTCTTGATATTCTCAGCCTTTATCGCGGATATTTCCAATACGCCATTTCGATTAGTAACATTTGATTTTTCCAAATCAATCTGAAACCCTACTTCGATATCGATTTCCTTTCTATCAGTGCTAATCTGTACAATAATCTTTGATCCTGATACTTTGACAGTGGGGGTATCTGTGTCATGTAGACCATCAATTAGAATTAGAGTACTCTCTCCAAGATCAATCTTCTCAACAATAGGTTCTTCATTCACTGGTTGGATTTCAGTTTCGGGGGATTGGTAGACATTTGAGCCATTCCATGACTTAATCTTCATACTACCCTCTGGAATGCCAAAGGCTTTCATGAATTGCTCGATCATTCTTTTGAACTCTGACTCAACGTCATCATCTATCATCTACATAATAACCTCCCATTACGAAGCCCCGGGCGGCTGCTGCCGCCCTCCTAGTCACCAAAGGGGCTCCCTTTCCGTACGGCTTGTCAGCCAGTACCTAGGATACCACTTGGTATATTAGTATTTAAGGGTTTGGAAGTAGTCAGTGTTTCATAGAACCTTCTAGAAGGTGATTCCTTCCTTTTCGAGAATATCGCGAGCCACAAGTAGGCCTGAAACCGAGGCTTGCATGAGACCACGCGTTATCCCAGCACCATCACCTGCAGCATAAAGGTTGTTCACTTGAGTTTCAAGCTGCGCGTTAAGTTTTAATCGGGATGAATAGAATTTCACTTCAACACCATAGAGAAGGGTCCCTGCACTTGCTACACCCGGACAAAGTTCGTCAAGTGCATTTAGCATTTCCAAAATGGAACTCAGGTGTCTATATGGAAGTGCAAAACTGAGATCTCCTGGGCAAGCACTCGGAAGTGTTGGCTTGATAGGACTTCTAGCAATTCTCTCCTTCGTACTCCTTTTTCCTCGTTGCAAGTCAGCCAATCTTTGGACGATAACACCATCACCGAGCATGTTGGCTAGCCGAGCAATAGACTGTCCATACGCTATGGGTTCTTTGAAAGGAGCAGTAAATTTCGTGGAAACTAGAAGTGCAAAATTGGTGTTTGCAGTCTTCTTGTTGGCGAAAGATTGTCCGTTTACTGTGAGTATCTCATCATAGTACTCACTTGTCACAACACCACCGGGATTAAAGCAGAATAACCGAACCTTATCGTCAAAACGTCGAGAATAATACACTAGTTTTGGCTCGTAGAGTGAATCTGCAATCTCCTGCATTACAGGTGCGGGTATCTCAACACGAACACCCATGTCTACATAATTATTCTCAGTATGAAGATTGAGACGGTGAGCTTGATGAGAGAGCCATTCATTGCCGACACGCCCAGGAGCAGCAACAACATAGCGTGCGTTGATCAGATCACCGCCATTGGTTTCCAAACCTTTTACAGAACCACCATTTACATGGATATCTTTTGCCTCAGTCTTGAATTTAATATCTGCGCGTTGAAGGATGTCGTCGTACATACGACCCATCACTTTAATGCAACCCTCTCGGCCCATATGACGCACGCGTTGAGGAATTAGCTGCATGCCAATTAGAGCTGCTTTTTTTCGATAAGTTTCGATGTCCTCATCATTATTGCCATAGATTTTCTTAGGAGCTCCGTAGGACAAGTATTTTGTATCAACATACTCTATCAATTCAATCAGACGTTCTTCTCCAATTAATTCATCAAGCCAACCACCCACTTGAGTCGAATGAGTTAGCTTGCCATCAGAGAAAGCTCCAGCTCCGCCCCATCCAGCAAGAATGTTACAAGGATTGCATTTCTTGCAACCCACTGCAGCAGTTGAGTTTGGACAAGTGCGATTCTCAATACTTTTTCCTCGTTCGATTACGATGAGTTTCAAGTCTGGTTTGTGCTCAACTAGCTCAAGAGCACAGAATATACCAGCAGGGCCGCTACCAACGATAGCTACATCATAATCCAAATAGTACCGCTCCTTTAGTCTCCCGGCTCATGGCGGGGTCAGGTATGATATCACTTAAGCATTTTGTCAGGCTGACGAGAAATATAATTTGTAGATGTCATAGGAATACGAATATATTGACTAGGCTTTGATTTGAAATAGACCTGAGTGTGAAATAAATGACAACATGTTCTCTCTGTGGTGCAGAAGATTTGGGCTTTATATGTCCATATTGCAACACCGTTTATTGTTCAGAACATAGATTGCCAGAGAGTCATGGATGTCCTGCGATGCATAAAGTTCGTGAAGAAGCACAAAGAAAAGTTTCGGATTCATTAAGATATCCGGAGCAAGATAGTCATCGTGCCCCTTCATTACGAAAATCGAAAAGAAAAAGAACAAAACGAGGACGGTTTTCATCCACTGAGATTCGTGATCTCATTATTGCTTCGATATTAGTAATCCTCGTGGCCATCTCCATTTTTGGCAATTCTTTTGGTATATTCAACGCAATTTCTGAGGTGGGATACCTTCTTAGTATTGGTTTGTGGTGGCTAATTGTTGGTACTATTGCAATATTTCTTGCATCTTTTATGGCGCATGAAATGGCGCACAAGTTCGTAGCACAGAACTATGGTATGTGGTCTGAGTTCCGAATGACCTCCATGGGTTATTATCTATCAGCCATGGCTATTCTATTTTCATTGCCTATTTTTGGCACTGGTGTTGTGTACACTAGCGGGACTACAAATGTTGAACATAGTGGGAAGTCTAATCTTGCTGGACCAATGGTCAATTTTCTGATTGCAGCAGGTCTCGCTATAGTATCCATTTTGTTGTTTGTATTTGGAATCAACCTGTTCCCACTTGGGGTCCTCCTTAGATATGGTGTTCAATTGAACGCATTCCTAGGTCTTTTTAATATGATTCCAATCCAACCCTTTGATGGAGCAACTGTAAGATACTGGAATAGTCGCGTCTGGCTTGGAGTAACCATTGGACTTCTGTTCATGCTAGTTTTTGGATATGTTGCATACCCGTTTCTAGGACTCTAGATGTTGCTGGAATAATACCATGCTTCATAGCAGGACAATACAGCTTGTTATTGTCCGGGGGCTACTTTGTTGCTCACCACAAATAGATACAGTCCAGATATTACGGAACTCTCAGTGTCCGCATGGTTCTACAGGAATCGTACGATAGCAGGATTTGATAATCCAGCCCGCTCATTATATGTTTCAATTCGTGAGCTGGTAGAAAATAGTCTTGATGCTTGCGAAGAAGAACGCGTTTTGCCTGAAATCAGCGTTTTTCTGAAACGTGAAGAAGAACCAAGTGAAGAGATTGATGTATTAAATCTCGGTCCAGAAATCTTTGAACTTGTAGTAAAAGACAATGGTAAGGGCATGCGAAAGGAAGACGTTCCAGTCTTGATAGGAAAAATGCTGACCGGCACAAAATTCACCCTTAGACAAAGTAGAGGTACATTTGGACTAGGAGGTAGTATGGCGCTTCTTTACGGTCAGGTCACAACACAAGCGCCTATAGAAGTAATCACAGGAAAAGAGGGTGATGAGTTTGGACACAGAATTGTTATGCGACTCGATATAGATACAAACCAACCAGATATTCTCGTGGAGGAAATTATTGAGAAATCACCTCACGAGAAAGGGACCATGGTCTCGTATAAGCTACAAGGTGATTGGGTTCGAAGTAAGAAGAAGATCAAAGACTATTTCGCTCAGACGGCGATAATAGTCCCATATGCATCGCTTCTGTTGGAAACTCCAGATGGAGAAATTCAAAATTATGATAGGATGATTGACAAGCTCCCTGTCGCTCCGAATGAGATGAAACCGCATCCAAAGGGAATTGATGTTGAACTACTCAAGAAGATGATTGGCGTAACTAGATTTAGGACTATGCTGTCGTTCATGAAGAATTCTTTCCAGCGGGTTGGAGTATCAATCGCAGAAGATTTCCTTTCATTTACAGGAATAGAACCTGAAAGGAATCCGATGACCTTGGATCAGCAAGATCTCATCGCCATGATGAATGCGCTTGCGACTTATGACAGGTTTCTACCACCCTCACCAAAATCTCTCTCACCTGCTGGCCCTGAAGTGCTCAGTGCTGGAGTCCAACGATTGTTTCCAGATTTTGCAGTTTTCAAACCAAGATCACCAAATGTTTCTGAAGGGCATCCATTCATAATTGAAACAGGTGTGGCATATGGCGGCGAAATCGATAGTGGCATCAATATTTTCCGTTTCGCAAATAGAATACCATTGCTCTATGATGAACGTTCAGACGTAACGTTCAGAGTTGTGCGAGACCTAAATCTAAAGAACTATGGGCTCCATCAGGATGATCCGTTAGTATTCGTCATGCATATTTGTTCCACGAAGATCCCCTACAAAACTGTTGGCAAAGAATACATTGGTGATGTGGATATTGTAAGAAGGGAGATTGAGCTAGGATTCAAGGACTGTTTAAGAGAGATTGGAGAAAAAGTCAGAAGACGAGAAAGAGTCCATAGGGAAAGAAAGAGAGAGAACCGACTTGCAGAATACTATACGTTCATGGCAGAAATTCTCACATCTACTTTGAAAAGAAACATATCTGTTACTAGAATCTTTGGTGCGAAAGGGGGAGATCATGAGTGAACAATACATCAGTTGTCTCTACAAAGGGGGATGTGTTGAGCCTGATAGATAGAGTTCTCGATACAATTGCTGATACAATAAATGATGGTGAATTTCCAGAAATTGGTTATTTTGGTTCAAATAAGAAGAATGTCGACTATGATGAAACAAAAGGATACATCCCCATTGATGATAAACCATCATTCATTGATGGAAGGAAAGTTGAGAGTGCGAAGACAATTGCTAGTCTCGTATATGGACTAACTCAATTCAAGGAACACCTAGAACAAGGTCTATCGATGAGTCTAAGAGATTTCTATTATTTGCACAAAGTGAGGCATGTTCAAGAAATTATGAAAATAAATGATCAATCGGAAACAAACAGATTGATCAACTTGTGTGAAAGAATCATTAGACATAGGGGAGCTTCAATTTCGCGAGAGGAGTTTGGTGTTGTTAGTTCGCCAAAAGGAACATTCTATGGGGATGTCACATTATCTGATTTGTCAGGAAAACGATTGAATTGCAGTTCCACTGGAGAATATGGATGGTTTATCTCATCCAGACCATTCGACGTAGATATTCACGACATCAATATTGATGCAGCTATATTCGTTGAAAAGGAAGCAATGGCAAGAAATCTCATCGAGCTTGGCGTACCGGAACAACTCAGAGTCGGTGTCGGTTCACTCTTTGGCCAACCCGGTCGAAATATGAGAGCATGGATAAGAAGACTTGCTGATAAAGAAGTGCCCATTCTAGTCTTGGTAGATATGAGTCCATGGTCTTTGAGAATTTTTTCAACAATCAAAAGTAACTCAATCGAATTAGCAAACATACAAGGACTCGCAACTCCACAAGCAAGATTTGTTGGTCTCTCGACCGAGGACTTCTGGGGAAAAAATGGCATGTTGTCTGATATTGAGCACTCTTTGGAGGCGATGTCAAAATCAGATATGACCTGCGCTCAACAAAATAGAAACATACCATCCATAAATCAAGATTCTATTCTTTGTAAGCAGAATGAAATCATGATTAAGAAAAAGAAGAAAGGTGAACTTGAAGCATTCAAGGCATTTGGATATCCTTTAGTAGAACTGAAGAAGACGTATATTCGATATTTACGAACAAAGTCAAATGAACAAGATGTAAAACTGATATGATTTGAAAAGTATCAGCGTAAAATCTTTGATAAGTGATATAAAGCAAGTTATGTTCATTGCAAGTGAGGAGTGTAAAAGTGACCGATAGGGAAAAAATGCTTGAATTACTCGATGAGTTCAAAGATTCAATTGTCAAACTGATGGATGAACGAGAAAGCCTCGATAACGAAGCAGAAGAACTCAGAGCCACAAGAAGAGAAGCAGAAGAAAAGGCTTGGTCTCTTGAGGAAAAAATAAAGGAACTCTCAACAAAGCTTGAAAAAATAGAGAAGGAGAGAGACAAAGCAAAGTCAGAATTAGCTGCTGCCAAAGAAAAGATTGAAAATTTGAGTTCTAGAGCTGACGAAGCTGAAGCGTCAAAAAGTGAGGCAGAAGAAACCCTTCGGAGGGAGCGAGATGAACTCCGAAGAGAGATGGACGAAATTAATGAGCAACTCTCAAGGGTTTCAGAACTCTATCGAGAGGCATCAGCTGAAAAAGAAGCTTTGGAAGAGAAAGTTGATGTCAGTGATCTTCTTGCAATTTATATAACACTCATTGAAACTGTATTCTACGGTAAACCTCATGCTAGAATCTTATATACGTTGCATGACGTGAAAACTACAATTACAAGGAAGAACATTACATCCAGTACAGGTATACAACCAGCTGCAGTTCTAAAAGCTGTGCACGATTTAGTAGCTGCAGACCTTGTATCATATGATGACTCTTCGCAAGAAGTGAAACTCACCAAGGACGTCGTTAGAAGAGCAAAATAACATGAATGAAGAGAGAGATACCTATTGTCCGGAAAATTGACCATTGGTACTGCACTCAAGAAATATGTGAAAAAATATACATTAAATGGAAAATTAAACTCAATAACAGCTTTACTTGGTGAAGAAGCTCAGAATGTGATTGATTGGGCATATTCGGAAGCAAAGCGTCGAGTTGCGGAGAATCCTAACGAGAAAGAATCGGACATTGGTAGGATAGTTTTTGATTTAATCGGTAACGAAGCCGCAATCATTCTTGTGAAGCAAAATCATGCAAAAGGAAAACTGACTACAAAAAGCGAAATAAAAGCAAAAACTGGGCAAAGAGGAGAGATGCCAGTCTTATATCGTGAAGCAGGATTAAGGCATCCTCAGGAAGCAAGAAATCTTAGGCACAACCTATTCCATGAAGCATTCTTAGCCCTCATCAAGCATTTATTTAATGGCATTACAACAAGTGTTCCATCCACCGGAGAAGGTTTGACGCCAGACCTTATTGTTGAGCATAAAGAACAAGGTTGGCTAATTTCTGTTGAGTATAAGGGTTATAGATCTATTACACTCCTAAGTGAGTCTGAGATTCTCAAAGGTATGCGTTATCAAGCTGCATATGGAACTGCTTGGTTAGTGACAAGCACAACAAAAAGTGTAAGGAACCTCTATGGAAAAACAATCTATTCTAAAGAATTGGTTGAACTCGGTCTGTCAAGATTGAGGCAGATCTATAGACGTCGAGCATACACCAGTGAGCAGAGAGAGAATAGAGGGATAGCAAAGAAAGGTATCACTCATCTTGAGAAACAAAGTGATCTTGACATGAAGTGTAGACTCTGGTCAGCTGAAGAACTCCTAGAATCAATGAAAATTGGTAAACCTGTTAAGGGACTAGTCATTACGACAGGTTTTGAATTCATTGAACTTCTGAAAAAAACAGGTCTTGAGGGAGAAGCTGATAATGTCTTAAGAGTGATGAAACTTCCAACAGCATCTCTTCATAGCGACAAAGTCACTTCAGTAAGATTAATTGAATGAATTTCAACGGAAAAAATGCACTATCTAATATTCTCCCAAGCTTTATCAATAGTTTAGGTCAATTCCAAACTGACCCTATTAAAAATAGGGTTGTGCACCAGTACAGGGAGAGTAAGATTTGACAGAACAGAATGTCATGAAATTACAGGAAACCCTCAGTAATCTCCTTAAAGAACTTGGAAATAAATCTCCTATTCTAGGTGCCGCAGTGTTTTCTATTGAGGGCTTGCCATTTGTCAGCAGGTTTCATAGCGGAACTGAAGAAGCATCTATTGCAGCCATTGTTGCAGCAATCCATGCTGCTGGAGATCAGACCGTAAAAGAACTTAGGCAAGGCGAACTCAGGTCTATCATTATCGAAGGAGATCTAGGAACAACTCTTGTCATCTCAATCTCAGCTGATTATCTGCTGACGATAACTGCTCCTGAGAATGCAAAACTTGGAATTATTTTCAATGATGCCAAGAAGACAGCTAGAGAAGCAAGGAAAATACTCCATCAGGCGATTTGAAGAAAAATGGTCACTTCAAGTGTATACCCCTATAATCACCATCCTTGTTATTCACTTAATCGAGGTATAATCTGGCATAGAATTCACCTCCCTGTGGCTCCAGTTTGCAATGTTAAATGCGCATTCTGTTCACAAACGGTAGGTTCCTCGTGTCATTCCTCTAACCCTGGATTCTCTTCACAAATAATGACACCAGATATCGCTGTTAATAGAACGAGAATAGAAATTGATAGGAATCCGAACCTCAAAATTGTAGCAATTTCTGGACCTGGAGAACCCTTGGCAAATACAGAGACATTTGAAACATTAGAGCGAATCAGGATGGAGTTTCAAGACATCTCTATGTGTTTGAGCACAAATGGTGTGCTTCTCAGTGAGTATGTCGATTGGTTGAAAGAAGTCAATGTCGCAACAGTTTCGGTGTCCATGAGTACATCATGCATTTCAACAGCATCCAAGATTTATGAATGGGCTAGATTTCAAAATACTCTAGTTCAAGGCGAAATAATGGCTTCGAAGATAATAGATGCACAGATAAAAGGTATCACAATGGCATCGAATGAAGGAATACATGTAAAGGTAAATTCCATACTTATTCCGGAAATCAATATGCATGATATTGTAAAATTAGCAGGTATTATTTCTAAGGCAGGTGCAGAACTACAGAATATAGTACCCTTAGTTCCTGGTGACAAGCTTTCATCAAATAGAGCACCATCCTTTCAAGAGATCCAAAACATCAGAAAGGAAGCCTCTTCATTCATTGAACAATTCACGTATTGTAAACAATGTAGAAGCGATGTGGTTGGAATCCCCGGATGTGATTCAATTCTCTAGCGCACTTTCTTCACAGAGAGACATCCTACCTCAACTAGCCTATTAATCAGAAACCAAAGCGCTCTTGGATCAAGCTTTGGAAGAGACTCAACAACTTCGCGTATTTTCTTCTCACCATCAAATTTCTCAAGAATATCTTCTAAATGTTCCCCATACTGAGATTTCAAAATACCAAGTTTCATCTTGGGACACTCAGATCGCACAAGCACATCATCATCTGTGAGACGTTTCTTGAAATCTATCCATTGATATCTGTCTAGAATTGAAATAAGAGCTAGTGCCTTTTTATCAGAGAATCCAATAAGATCCATGATCTCCGCCACTGTACGTTTCCCATTGATGAAAGATTCAAGCTGCTCTAAGTCATGATCTACAGCGCCAACTCGAAATGGGATTCTCACACCCTTTTCTCGCTTTATCGGAACTAATTCCAAATCGGAGGATGAAAATGGAAATTCTTGTATGATATCTAGTGCAAATTCCCTGAACCGTCGAATGTCTCCTTCAAAATGCCGAAGCTTGTCGCCATGTTCGCTCTCGACTAATCCTAGAATACGTTTGAGCTTCTCACGATACGGAGCTTCATCAGTCACAGGATCAACGACAAGTAAAACAAGAACACTGTCTCCTACCTCGATCAGAATATCATATGCGGCTTTTCTAATCGTTCGTATTGGTGTTTTTGCAAATATGATTACAGCAGTAACGAATCCAGCAATCAAGTCAGGATCAACTGTGAGTTCAGCATATGGGATATTCAATACAGACTCTCCACCCTCCATTCGGATGAGGGAAATGTACCGTACTTTAGAAACATCCAATGCCAAATCCTAAACCTCCGTTTTCCGTTGCACCGATGAAGGAGTATCAACGTAGCCTAACACGCCAGCATCTATAAGACGATTGGCGACGGTTTTAACAGCCTCCATGTTATATGGAAGAAGCTCGCAGATTTCAGATAGTGTTTTGGTGCCATCACACATTTCAACAAGCTTAGTCAGCTGGTCACCATATACGCCAAGTAGGAACATTGGAGGGTCCATGATCTTTGTTAAAACTGAACCATCCTCTAGACGTCTGGTTAGTGTGATCCATTTATACTTATCAAGCATCGACATAATCGCCATGATTTCCGAATCTTCAAATTCTGACTGCTGCATAATTTCTTCTATTGTTCGCTTTCCGTTGATGTAGCCTAGCACTACTTGAAGCTTCTCATCAGTTTCGCCCACACTCCAAGGAATGACGGCTTGATAATCTGGAGTTGCTTCGGATTTGCTCACTAATCTTGGTATCATTTTGAGGTCAAAAGTTCGATAGGGATAGACCTCCAAAATGTCTAGTGCATATTCCCGGAATGGGCGAATATCACCTTTCCATGAAATAAGCTGTGACTGATAATTAGTCTCGAATTTCTCAACAATTTTAATCAGATTATTTCGATAGGGTGTGTCGTCTTCGACTTTATCAACAATGAGCAAACCAACAACATGCTCACCTTCCTCAATGACAACGACGTATCCTTCCTTTACAAATGTCTTGAGCTGTCGGTTCTCAAAGATGATAACAGCAAGAACAAAACTAGCAACTAAGTCAGGGTCAACTGACATAGGTCGATAAGGTATACCTATGATAGGTTCTCCCCCTTCCTTTCGAACAAGAGAGAGATAGCGGACTTCCGCTTTTTCCTTTTGCGTTTCGTTCACAGTTTATCGACTAGCTGAAACCCTAAATAACCTTGTTAGAAGAAATCCATCAACCCACTCTGTGTTACCATGGTAATATCCTCGTTACCATCCAAGCTATACCCTATGACTTGTTTCAAGTCTATCACTGTATATGAACTGCCAATGCTTGTAACAAGAAGAGACCCTTTCATTCCAATGACATCTCCAACTAGTGAGCGTCGGTCAATGGGTTCAGATCTTTTTCTCCATGGCACCGGCATAACATCTAAAGGAGGAAGTGAATAATACTTGGAGAGAGATTCTAATTCAACCTGAGTCCCTAGTTCTATACTCTCAACTCCAACAATAAAGTCATCAACAATCTTTTGAGCAGTCTTGATATCAATAGTATCTTGAAGACCCTTTATCTTCCTCTCTCCACGCACCATTTTCGTAATTTCTGTTCGCTTGCTTAAACGATCTTCGAGCCGCCTTGCTTTTCGTCCACCAGTAATGTGTTTAATGATCCCTCCAAAATCAGCTCCTTGTTCAATCCAACGAAGTCGTACTCTGCCCTTTGATGAAACTCCAACTTTTAATGTCGAATCATTGAAAACAGCAGCGTAAACCACGTAGTCAGACATATCGCATTGAGCTTTTCTTGCTTCAGTAGCTAGACAAGTTCTACCGTCACAACGGATGCAGGGATCATAGAAGTCCAGAGCTGAGCAAGGACCACAGCGAACTCCATGACGTAGTATGACAGCATTTTCAGGACATTTTACTGGTTTACCTGCTGTGTCAAAACTACCAATGCATCGTTTTGGTCCTATAAAGGACCAATTGAGATGTTTACCGGGTGTAACAGGCAAAAAGTCTAATTTTTCGGTTTCTTGCTTCCAGACTTGCAGTCCAGATTCGTAAGAACCGTTATCCAAAATTCTCCATGCAACATCTACTATCTGCAATACAATTACCTCAAAATCCCTTGAACTGCCCCTTTCCGAGAATCATCCACTCTATTCCATCAATGTTTAGTTCCGCTTTACACTTTGGACAGTGACCATCCTTGTCAAGGTTATTCTGACTTAGGTAAACCGAGTATCGTTGAACTGCTTTATATCCGCATTTTGGACAGTACGTATTTTCGTAATCATGTCCAGGTACATTTCCAGAATAAACAAAAACAAGTCCAGCCGCTCTAGCAGCCGCAATATGAGTTTCAAGTGTGGAAGCGGGAGTTCGTGGTAAATGAGTCATCTTATAAGTTGGTGAAAATGCTGTCAAGTGAAACGGTGTTTGTTCACCAAGATTCTCCACAATCCATTCAGCTAGTACACGTGAGTCTTCAACCGAGTCTCCAACTCTAGGAATAATAAGATTCGTAATCTCTATGAAAATCCCTTTTTCTTTCATCTTTAGCATTGCATCGAAGATTGGTTCCACTTTAGGGACAGACATCAAGTCGTTGTAGAACTTCTTGTTTGCACTCCCTTTGAAGTTGATAGATGCTGCATCAAGATATGGTGCGATATAATCAATCGCTTCTTGGGTCATATACCCATTCGTAACGAAAGTATTGAACATTCCCCTATTGTGTGCTATCGCTGCTGTATCATGTGCGAGTTCCATGAATACTGTAGGTTCGGTGTATGTGTATGTAATTCCGCCACAGTCATATTTCTCCGCAAGGGAAACGATATCCTCGGGTCCAAGTTGTTGCCCGATGGGAGTTTCTCTGTGTGCTGAGTGATAGTTTAAGCAGAACTGACATCTAAAATTACATGAGGAAGTACTAATTGAGAATGTGCTACTACCTGGAGCAAAGTGAAATAGAGGCTTCTTTTCTATCGGGTCAACAGCCATACCATCAATTAAACCATATACTGTGGAATACAGTTTGCCATTCCTGACTGTTCGAACCCTGCAGAAACCTGTTTCACCATCATGTATTACGCATCGTCGCGCACAAAGATCACAACGAACTCCACTTTTTAGGTTGGAGTACAATGCTGCTTCTCTCATCTTAAGAGGCAATCAAAATAGGCTCTTATTCGTCTTACGGTTAAATAGAGAATTCCAAGTAGTCATTATTAAAAGGCGATGGTGCAACATGTAAATGGTTAGGTAAATGCCAATATCTGAGGAGTTGGAACGGTTAGGCAGTCTGTTCAAGCTTGCATCAGAAAGAAATAGACCATTTCTTGACAAGTGCTCTCAAACAAAGTACCTTGCAGTGAGAGACTACGATAGAGCAACTAGTATTACTTTTGATTTAGCAAAACAGACACTGCGAGAAGCGAATTCTTGTCTTACAAATCGCGATGATTGTAAAAAATATCTTGCTAAATTACAAAATGCTATCGAATCAGGACAACTTAACCAAGATTTCATTCATACACTTGAGAAACTCAAAGCCCGATATCTTGAGAGGGTTTTGCGTCCAGCAATTCGTACATATCTTACAAATGATGATTTTAAAGCAGCTGAAATTGATGAGCTCTATAATGATGCTTTGAGAATTGATGGCCTTCTTGAAGTGATTCAATTTCTAAAGAAGATTGAACCTGTAGTGTAATTGAGTAGCTAGTCTTTCTTGTAATCACGATGGACTAGAGTTTGACCATCAACAACCCATGCAATACCCAAAGTTTGAAACTCTTCAGCCCATTTCATCACAATTGCTGGAGCCACACCGAGAGACCTTGCAATCTCACGAATTGACATCTCACCGTGCTCTTCAACCATTAGGAAAGCCTTTGTCTTCTCTGTACTATCCATAAGATCAAGATAGCCTTCTAGAGTTTCCTGGGCATGCGCCAACTTTGATTTTGTTTCTTCAAGATCACTTGTTGCACGTCCGAGATTAGCTGAAGCTCTTTCAAACTCAGTCCTGAGTCTTTCAAGTTCTCTGGCTTTATCTCCAGACTCATAAGATCGAAGACGTGCGCGAATTTCCTCCATTTCAGCTAATCGGGTAGAGGTCTTAGCCTTCTCATCTTCAAGCTGTCGGATTTTTGTTTTTACATCACCCAACTCAAGGTCTTTCTTAGCGATTTCATCAGAGAATATTTTCCCTTTTTGTTCAGCGCTAGTTGCTCTTGCTTCAAACTCTGAAACTTTCTCCTGTAAGAGGTCACGTGATGCTTCCAATGATTTCACCGATGCTCTGAGTTCAGATATTACTTCAACATCAGCTTGAGGAGTTGCTTTTAGTCGGGCTAGCTCTTCCTCAATTTCCTCATTGATTACCTTTAGTGATGCATTATCTTTGCGTAGACTCTCAACTTCAGACTCTCTTGTTTCAATCTTCTGTTGAGAGATGCTTAACTCTTGATTGAGTTCATCAATACGACGCTCAAGCAACTTCATTTTATCAGCAATGTCTTTGGGAATCTCCACCTTTGGTTTCATACCCAACTCAGAAGCTAAAAACTCCACCTCAGTCGATGACCGTTGTGTAAAGTCATCTATGTTTGCCTTGAGATTGGACAACTCCTCGTAGGTTACTTTCATGGAATCTTTTAGACTCTCTGTTAAGTCTCGCACCTTTTCGAGAATAGGTGTTGACATACCTGAGGTCAATGACTCTTCGACTTTGTGAAACTCCTCATCAACAATAGGTTTCACATCATTATCAATATATGTTACTTGAAGGTTCGTTTTTGCGGCACGTTTGCTGCGAGTCACGATGTCGCCCCTCATGCTTACAAGGTTCCCCTTTAGACCAACTAGGAATGACAAGACTACAGGGACAAGGTCTCTTTCTATACGATCAATCGATCCTTCGAGAGTCATGATGTTTCGTTCAAGAAGACCAATGCTATCTTGAAGCCGTTCTATGCTTTTATCAATCTCAATCCTTCGACGAACCTGTTCTGCTGATTCCACTCGCATAACATCACTCGTCATACGACCGGAATCTACAAGCTCCTGTCTCATCTCATCGTCGACCCCGAGCTCTGTAAGAAGCTCATCAACAACGCCCTTATCCCCAGTGGGTTTCTTTTCAGGATCTTTTGCCATGCGAAGACCTCACGAACAATATCACACAATGGACAGATGCTTAGTTAGCCAGATAATACATAAATCTATTCGAGTTATGCCTCTATTATCTGAGGAGCCTGTGAATTCATCATGCGCCTTAAGATTGAGATGCAAGCTAATGTACACAACCGTGGTTCATCAAAGTTAACCCGAGGAATGATGGTTTGGCACCTCTTTACAGACATTGAGAATCAGTTTGTGGAGATGATAGATGTCTTTCCTCCGGCTAGAGTCACAGAAAAAGCAGAGAAGAATATGGTTGCTGTAATTAAAATTCCAGAGCTGAATCCTGGAGAAAACTTCTCACCAACTGTAGTTATGCGAATTGACACAATTACTCGAGATTGGCTAATGGAACCTCAATTAGCCACAGAGGAACGGATTGCTAAAAATAGAGGAATTTACTGTTCCATGCAAAAGTACTGGGAAACTCAGGATCCAATAATTCAAGAGTTATCTCAGAAAGCCGCTGAAAGAACAGGAGACGATGAATCATATGCAAGACTTGCATTTCAAATAGTCCGTGAAAGCGTAAAACTCAAGACTCATCTTGATGAGCGAAGGGGAGCTGCACGGGCTGCTAGAGAAAAGGAAGGAGATTGTGATGAACACGCAGATTTGTTTATTGCATTGCTGCGAGCAGTCAGAATTCCAGCTAGAAGAATTGTAGGCCACTATTATCGAAATGGACCTGAACCGGAACCTCATGCGTGGTGTGAGATGTTTTTAGAGAGAAATGGATGGATTCCAGTAGATCCAGCACTTGGCAATTTTGGCATAATGACTGAAAAATATTTTTCTAGAATCAGAGAAGGTCATATCTCAGAACGGCCAACAATCCATTTGAAATGGAGTGGAATTGCTTCAGAAGCTCCTTCGGTGGAAGAAGTGGTGAGAATGACGATTTTGAAAAATGGTCAAGGCTAGAGACCAGATATCTTCCCCATTGTTTCCAGTTGTACAAACACCTCAGATCTAAAGTGCCAACAGGAATGAGTATCAAATATACAACATCTAATCCGCGGCAAAAGGGGAGCTTCGAATGCTGAACGAAGTGTGTTAGCAAGATGGTGTGCCAACATTTCACCATATGCTGAAACTTGCGGTATTGATTCCATGAAACGACTCTTTGTCTGTTCTAAAGGTCCTGGTTTGTAATCACAGACTTGAATCATACCATCGACGTAGCGGATTAGATCAACATGACCTGTCAATTTATAGCGCTCAGACCAAACAGGAACCTCAATAGCAATAGTGTTGGAATCGTTTACGATGAATTCTTTCAAGATACTATGGTCTGCACAATAGCTAAGATCATTTCTTGAACGATGAAAATCTCGAAGCAAACTTACCAAGTCGTCGTCTATTAATGATGTGAGGGCTCCTAAACGTTTGAGTTTTTTTCTAAGCCCTATCTTCTCGGACTTTGGCATATCTGAAAAACGTAGTCGTGATGCGCGGGTATAGAAAGGGTCCATGAAGGGATTGGCAGGAACATTTCCAGTGAGTATGGAATTCAAATGAGCCCATAATGATGCCAGATCCCCATTTGTGTGACCTAAATTTTTGTGATGAGATGTATTCCACTGAAACCCATAGGCGACCTTACCATGTTGAAAATCTCGCCCGAGGATATCATCTGAAGCCTGAGGCATGTCCTTCATTTTCAAAATCAATGCTGTTTCTTTTTAATCCATCGAAGATAAAACAAGAGTGAAGTCCTAATGTTTTTAATCCGCATATAGCTTTGAAGTGTTGGTGTTTTGGATGACATACGCATTCATTGTATTCTACCGATTTCAGATGTTGACTTCTGAACAAGTAGAAAAAGCTAGAGAATTCTGGCAGGAGTTCAAAAGAGGAGAATGGCCAGAGCATCTTAAAATCATCGGTGATTACAAGTATGCATGGGGGTCTGATTGGAATGGATTTTTGTTATTAGAAACTGAGGACCCACAGACATTCTTTGAATTTTGGCCAATCTTTAGAAACAAGACAAGATGGTATATAGGCAATACACGAACAATCATAGCTATCAAGAGAGAAGCAAAGGATTGGATGTGAATATATCTAGAAGTGATAGAGGGGCGTGGGCGGTGTAGCCCACATCGAATGAATAAAGTTTAGGCCAACTATCTTTGTTAGGGTGGTGCTGAGTCTTCCATCATCTTGACAATCCAGCGAACATTCTTCTCGCTTAGTTCGTCACCGGTCCAAATCATAATCGATCCAGAGGGTCCATTAACAGATGTCTTAAGAGATGTTTTGGGACTTGGATACTCAAAGATACCTCTGAATCTCGCAATGACTCCTTTATACCGTCGAGTGTACATCCCTACCTCTTCCTCACTCTGAAGACCTCCACCTTTGAACTCGGCTTGTCTGAGATTGCCTTTTTCAACTCCAGTCACAAGAACTGAATCAACATCAGTTGCCATATCATAGAGCACCTTTGCACCACCATTTAGGTTAAGTGGCTCAATGGTGGCCCCAGATTTCTCAACTAATATTCGTCGAATTCTACCAGCAATTCTCTCGGATCCTCGTACTTCCACAATCTTTCGATCAAACTTTACAAGTACTGAACCATTATCAACAGAATAGAATGGTTTTGTAGAAAAGCCATCAGTTCCATAGGTTCTCACAAGAACACGGAAATCTGCCATGAAATCAGCAGTGACCGTCTTCCCATCAAGTTGTACATTACTAAAACCAGCTCCTAGCTTCTTCTCTTTTCCAGTTGTCGGAGAATATGCGACATCTTTCATTTTTGCTAGTAATTGGTTTGGACTTAGTGTCATATTGTTCATTCGAAACAATCTAATCGATAGACCCAGCCCCCGAACCGGAATAGGTTTGGGTTTTGGCCTTGGTTTGCTTTGGCTCAAATTACCTCAACTCACTGCAGCTAGATTGAACCGGTATAGCAACCGGCCTCACCTTCCATTGGAATAAAAATAATAGTGCATCACTTTCATATAAAACATAGGTCAAACCCAGAAAATAGTACAAAATAAC